>JBDONQ010000282.1:0-3430 GCA_039831255.1 Campylobacterales bacterium | reverse complement strand
ATCATATTCTCGACAGCCCCAATTACAACATGGAGCTCAATTGGCAACTGCATCTCCGTCACCGCTTTAATTACCCCCAGTGCAGTGGCCCCCCCCGCTTTATCCAGTTTCATTGTCACCATATGTTGGGCCGGTTTTAGACTGAGCCCCCCACTATCGTAACAGAGCCCTTTTCCGACAATTGCGATTTTCCGGAGAGTTTTCCGACTGGCGTCGTGGGGTTTGTAGATTAAATGGATTAACCGGGGAGGGTGGGCAGAAGCCCGGCCAACAGCGGTAATTGCCCCAAACCCCCCAGCCTCCAGCTCCTTTTCATTAAGAATTTTGGCCTCCAGCTGATACTCCTCTGCCAACTGCTGGGCAGTTTCAGCCATCTTTTGGGGGGTAAACTCGTCGGGCATTGAATTGACAATATCCCGGACAAAGTTAATCGCCTCCCCTTTAATTCGCCCCTCCCAATACTCCTCTTCCAAATCCCGCCGGGACTGGATATTTATCTCCTCCACCGGATGAGTTCTCTTCTCGCTTTTATACTTATCAAAATTGTACCGGCCCAAATAGAGCCCTTCAAAAAAGGCCACCAAATAATCCTTCCGATGAATCCGGGGGAGGGAGATTTTTAAATTCCGAAACTGATATTTAAAAAGGGCCCTCATCATTGCGGAAGTGGCAGTTTTTACATTTTCGGCTGAGTTCTCCCCAATTCCGACATAGAGCCGGTTGTGGCCATGGTAGAGCATCACCTCCCCTGTCCTACCTTCAAACCCATATTTTGGAAAAGTGCGAACCTCATTTACACTAAAAATCACTTTTAAATCCCCGTCATAATCCCCGTTGAAGATGATTTTCATCTCTCTCCTCCTTTTCTTTTGCTCTCCTCAACTGATTCCGATGGGAGAGGTAGTAGATTCCCCCTCCTATTCCCAAAACCACTGGGAAAGCTAAATACCAGTGGGTTTTTACCCATTTTAACAGATTCAGCAATTGCTCCCCAAATATATAAGCCAAAACTATTGAAAGAGAGGCCCAAATAAATGCTGAGATTAAGTTTATAATTGCAAATTTTTTGGGGTCGTAACCGGTAACCCCAATTGTAATTGGAAGAATTGTCCGGAGACCATAGAGAAATCGCTGGATAAAGATTACCCACCCCCCATATTTATTTAAAAGGAGCCGGGCCTGAGCCACTTTCCGACGATGTTTTTTAAACTCCTCCAAAACCCACTTTTTGTTGAAACGGCCCAAATAGAAATAGAACTGGTCCCCGAGGAACCCACCTATTGCCGCCACTAAAATGGAGAGGTAGAGGTTCATATCCCCGGTGTAGGAGAAAATTCCAGCCATTATTAACCCTGTCTCCCCTTCGAAGAAGGACCAGACGAAAAGAATAATGTACCCATACTCTTTTAAAAGTCTAATTAAATTCTCTTCATTGAAAAAGTGGGAAATCTCCGAAAAAGGGGAACCATAGAGGAGAATCCACCCCCCTATTAACAAAAATAGAAGGGGTCTCACCTCTCCCCCTCTTCCCCGGCAGGAGGGTATTCAATCTCAATTTTTCCCCCCACTCTCTTCAGATACTTTTGGGCCTGAATAATATCTTTATCACCCCGGCCTGATAGGTTTACAATTACCAATTTCCCGGCCACTTTTGGCCCCAATTTCTTCAAATAGGCCACTGCGTGGGCACTCTCAAAAGCTGGTATAATCCCCTCCCGCTGGGTGAGCCAAAGGAACCCCTCCAGCGCCTCCCGGTCGGTGATATAGTCATACTTTACTCGCCCCTCTTCAAAATGGAATGCGTGTTCCGGCCCAATTCCCGGATAATCCAATCCGGCACTAACTGAGAAGGCTTCCAAAATCTGCCCCTCTTCGTCTTGAAGGAGATAACTCATCTGCCCATGGAGAACCCCGGGAACTCCGGCATTTAAACTGGCTCCATGTTTCCCAGTCTCAATTCCCAACCCTCCGGCCTCAATCCCGATACACTGGACCCCCTCCTCCTCCAGAAAGTGGGAAAAGAGTCCAATTGCATTACTTCCTCCCCCAATACAGGCGATTAAGTAGTCGGGGAGCCTCCCCTCGGCCCGGAGAATCTGCCCTTTTGCCTCATATCCAATAATCCCTTGGAAATCCCGGACCATCATCGGGTAGGGGTGGGGGCCTGCCACAGTTCCAATTACGTAAAAGGTGTCCCGGGCATTAGTAACCCAAAACCGAATTGCCTCATTCATCGCATCTTTTAAGGTTTTACTTCCACTCTTCACCGAATGGACCTTTGCCCCCAACAGCTCCATCCGGAACACATTCAACTTTTGCCGTTCCCAATCCTTCTCCCCAATAAAAATTTCACACTCCAACCCCAGTAGGGCTGCAGCGGTGGCTGTAGCTACCCCGTGTTGTCCTGCCCCAGTTTCAGCAATTACCCGCCTTTTCCCGAGCCGTTTTGCCAGTAACACCTGCCCTATTGTGTTATTCACTTTGTGGGCCCCGGTGTGGTTTAAATCTTCCCTTTTTAAATAGATTTTTGCCCCCAACTCCTCAGATAAATTTTTTGCAAAATAGAGGGGGGTTGGTCTTCCGATGTAATTCCGGTAGTAGTAGTCCAGCTCCTCCCAAAAGGAGGGATTAAACCGGAGGGCCCGGTAGGCCTCCTCCAACTCCAGTAAAATTGGCATCAACGTCTCCGGGACATACCTCCCCCCAAATTTTCCAAAGTGGCCATTGGAATCTGGGTCAAAAATAGGCTTTGGCAGATACATTTTCATCCCTTTCAAACCCTCCATTCCGGGAGGTTTTAATCGGGAAAAGTATACCACACCCCCACTTTGAAAATTGAAATCTCTCTTAAGTTAAGATAAGTTTAAAAATATCCCCCTACAATTCTAGTCTAAAATTCAACTAAAAAAGGGTATTTAAAATGAAAAAGGGAATCCATCCAGAGTATGTGGTCTGTGAAGTGACCTGTACTTGTGGGCACCAGTTCAAAATCCTCTCCACAAAGCCGACTCTAAAAATTGAAGTCTGCGATAAATGCCACCCATTCTTCACTGGGGCTGAGGGGCGAACTGTTGTGAAGAGTGGAAAAGTGGAGAAATTTAAAAAGCGGTACGGGCTAGCCTAATTTGATCTATTTTGTCGGAACTCCAATTGGGAATCTCCGGGACCTTTCCCCCCGGGGCCGGAAAATATTGGAGGAGGGGGAGATTATCTTTGCAGAGGATACAAGGGTAGGGAAAAAGCTCTTTCAACTACTCCAAATTCCGACAACTGAAAAGAGATTTATCTCCTTTTTTGAAGAGAATGCCCACCGGCGACTCCGGGAACTCTCCCCCCAATTCTTAAAAGAGAGGAAGGTGGTCTATATTTCCGACGCTGGAATGCCCGGGGTGAGCGACCCCGGGTATCAACTGGTCCAATTTTGCCAGCG
>JBDONQ010000165.1:0-11802 GCA_039831255.1 Campylobacterales bacterium | reverse complement strand
GCATGGAGTTTTGAAATTGCTATAACTCCAAAAAAGATTGAAAAAGCGGTGAAGAGATTCGGGAGAAGGAGGAGCCACAACTCCCGCCGTCGTTCTCGACTCATTAAAAAGACCCTATTGGAGTTTCACCCCCCCTCACTTTCTGACCAATCCCCACTTTTAACTCCACCTCCAACGGGAGGTATAGGTCCACTTGGGAACCAAACAGAATCATTCCATACCGCTCTCCTCTCTCAATCTTCCCCAGTTCCCGGAACATTTTAATCCGACGGGTTAAAAAGCCGGCAATTTGAACCACCTCCACCTCTCGATTTTCAGGAGTTCTAAAGAGGAGTCGATTTTGCTCATTCAACAGAGAGGCCTTTTTGGAGGTAACCGCTAGAAAGGTCCCGTGAAGGTAGTATTGGGCAACAATCTCCCCCTCCACCGGGCTCCGTTGAACATGGATATCACAGGGGGTTAGCCGGATTGAAACTCGTCGCATCGGTTTCCCGGTTAACGGCCCCTCCTTCTCCTCTATTTGAACAATTCTCCCATCAGCAGGGGAGAGGATTATCTCCCGTCCCTCCTCCGCCGGTTCCCGCTCCGGATTCCGGAAAAAGCAGAGAAAGAAGAGGGTTAATAGCCAGAGCCCCCCACTTAAAACCAGATGGGTCCCGGAAACTGTTGCTAAAAAGGCCGCCGCTCCACTAATCCCAATAAAAGGGTGCCCTTCCTCTAAGATATACTCATTTTTCCGCTTCATCTGAACCCTCCCTACTATTCTCCCCCTTCCCTTCCCCAACTTCTTTCTCCCCCTCTCCCTCCCGTTTAGGGGGCTCCTCCTCTTTAGAGATAGCCTCTTCCAACCGCCCCTCTTCAAAGAGTTTAATCAACTCCCGGACCCGCTCCCCTTCCAACACTTCGTATTTATATAACTCTTTCACCATTTGCTCAATCACCGGCCGATACTTCTCCAACCGCTCCTTTACCAATCGGTATCGCTCTCCCAAAAATTTTTTAATAAACTGGTCCACCTCCTCTTGGGTCTTCTCCGAATACTCCCGCTGTTCGGCAAATCCCCCCAAAAATCGGGAGGTGTGCTTCTCCAGAACCATTAACCCGGCCACCTCTGTCATCCCGTAAATTGCCACCATTGATCGGACAATATCGGTAGCCCGCTCCAAATCGTTCCCGGCCCCGGTGGAGATATCCCCAATGAAGAGCTCTTCAGAAGCCCGTCCCCCCAGCAACACATCCACCTCAGCAATTAACTCCCTCTTCTGCATTAAAAATCGATCCTCCTCTGGGAGATTGAGGGTATACCCCAACGCAGCCAACCCCCGGGGAACAATTGAGACCTTCTGAACCTTTCGAGCTTCTGGGGTAGTTTCAGCAATTACAGCGTGGCCACTCTCGTGGTATGCCACAATCTTTTTATCCCGCTCATTCAACCGGCGACTCTTCTTCTCTAGCCCCGCTATCTGTCGCTCCACCGCCTCCCGGAGCTCCTCCTGAGTTACCATCTCTTTCTGCTTCCGCCCTGCCAACAGGGCCGCTTCATTGATAATATTTGCCAAATCGGCCCCGGCCAGTCCGGCAGTCATCCGGGCAATCTCCTCTAAATCCACATCGGGGGCCAATTTAATATCTTTAGCGTGGACTTTCAAAATTTGGACCCGCCCTTTAAAATCGGGTTTATCCACCAACACCTGCCGATCAAATCGCCCCGGTCGGAGGAGGGCTGGATCCAAAATCTCCGGCCGGTTGGTCGCCGCCAACACAATTACCGGTTGGTCCGAGTTAAACCCATCCATCTCCGCCAACAGCTGATTCAATGTCTGCTCCCGCTCATCATTCCCTCCCAATGGGGTTCCAGATCGGACCTTCCCAATTGCATCAATTTCATCGATAAAAATTATCGACGGAGCCTCCTTTTTAGCCTGTTCAAACAGGTCCCGGACCCGGGCCGCCCCAACCCCTACAAACATCTCCACAAAACTACTTCCATTAACTGCAAAAAAGGGGACATTTGCCTCCCCAGCCACCGCCTTTGCCAGAAGGGTTTTCCCAGTTCCGGGGGGGCCAACTAACAGAACCCCTTTTGGAATTTTAGCCCCCAACTGGATGTACCGCTGGGGGTTTTTTAAGAAATCGACAATCTCCTTTACCTCCTCTTTCGCCTCCTCATTCCCGGCCACATCCTCAAACTTAACATTGGGCTTTTCACTCTTCAATTTCGCTTTCCCAAAGAGGGTTCCAACTCCTTTTCGCATTTGAAGCCCAAAGAGCATCCAGATTCCAAAAAAGATTAACAGCGGAAGAACCCACCCCAAAAAAAATTGCCGAAACCAGTTTACATCGTCATAAGCAGAGTAGGGAATCTTTTTCTGGTCCAAAATTTTAATTAACGCCGGGTCCCCCTCCACTTTTTGAACCACCGCCATTTTTCCATCTTTCAACTCCACTTTTAATGTATTTTTCCCAATCCATACCCGATCAATTCTCCCCTCTTTTGCGAGTTCTTTCACTTCAGAGTATTTTAAATGGATCTGCTCCTGCTGGGGGGTTAAAACCCCGTTTCCCGGGGAGATGAGCCGGAAAAAGGCTAAAATTACAATTGCCAACACTAAAAAGAGGAGGAATGGGTTTTTATCGAAAAAATTGTTATTTTTCTTCATCTCTCCCCTTTACCCTTTCCAGAAGTAGCGTATACCACCCCCCCTCCTGAATCTCCTTTTTTAACCGGAACTCCGGTTCCAATTTCCCAATTAACCGGTTCCGATACCGGCTGGTAATTCCGGATAGAATTAGATATTTTTCGGCACTTCTCTTCAAGTCGGGGGCCAAAATTGAGAGGATATCCCCGGTAATATTGGCTACTACAATTTGGTATTTTCCAGTTGTAGCTCCAATTGACCCCTCCCACAATTCCCGGAACTGGACCCGATTTAGCCGGCTATTCTCCCGGACCGCTTCCACCGCCAGCGGGTCTGTGTCGCAGCCGGAGACCACAGCCCCCAACTTTCCAGCGGCAATTCCTAAAATTCCACTTCCGGCCCCCACATCCAGTAGGGTAACCCCCTTCTCCACCACCTCCGGGAGGAGTTGGAGAACCCCCCTTGTCGTCTCGTGATGGCCACTCCCAAAGGCCAGTGCCGGGTCAATTACAATATCTATTTTCCCCGGTTTTCGGGGGTGCCAACTGGGGCGGATATAAAACTCCCCTACCTCCACCGGTTTAATCCCCTGTTTATAACTTTCAATCCAATCCCGATTCTCCTTCCGCTCCCATTCAATTGAGAGGGAGACTTTTTGGTCAAAAAGCCCCTCCAATCCATTTAAATACTCCTTCAACTCCCTCTCCAACCCTTCCAACGGTTCTTCACTCCGGAGGATTATCCACCCATCCCGCTCCTCCAATCCGGAGAAGAGCCGGTCCAATAAAAAACTCTCCACTTCCGGTTGGAACTGGTCCACTTTTATCCTGATCTCGTAGTAAAAATCGCCCATTCCCTATTCACTCCTTCTCAAAATTGGGGTTAATAATAACAAAAGTTTTTTCCGGGAAAGATAGGGAAATGAAGCGGAAATTCCCCCCTCTCCCAGAGGGGAGGGATTGATTTTTGGAACCGGTTTGATTATAAAGGGGACAAAAAAAGGAGAGAGATGGACCGGGAGCAGTTGAGCCGGATTGAGAAGGGTGTAAAAGAGATTTTGGAGGCGATTGGGGAGGACCCAACCCGGGAAGGTCTTTTAAAAACCCCCTACCGGGTAGCAAAGAGTTTTGAATATCTCTGTAGCGGTTACTCAAAAAATCCTAAAGAGGTGTTGAACAACGCCCTCTTCCCCAGTACCAATAGGGAAATGGTAATTGTCCGGGATATTGAATTCTACTCCCTCTGTGAGCACCATCTCCTCCCCTTTTTTGGCCGGGTCCATGTCGGGTATATCCCGGACCAGAAAGTGGTAGGGCTCTCAAAAATCCCTAGAATCGTGAATATTTTCGCCCGACGACTCCAAATTCAGGAACAGTTGACCGAGGAGATTGCAGACGCAATTATGGAGGTTGTAGAGCCGAAAGGGGTCGGGGTTGTAATCCACGCCCGACATATGTGTATTGAGATGCGGGGGGTGGAGAGTAAATACTCCTACACCTCCACCAGTGCATTGAGGGGGGTCTTTTTGGAGGAGAAAACCCGGAATGAGTTTTTTAATATTATCAACACCCCATCCCAAAACCACTTTTAACCTCTCCAATCCCTGTTGACTAAAGTCAACCCCCCCCGGGAAGGGGACCGTTACGATTTACCAATTTTCCAAAAATTGGGAGTTAAACAGATGAGGTTGGATCAGCTAAAAATAGGCGAAGAGGGGGTAATAAAAAAAATTTACGCCCCCTCCCCCCTCCGGGAACGGTTAATGGCCTTTGGATTTGCCCGAGGAGAGCGGGTAAAAGTTTTAAAACATACGTTGGCCAAAAACACTTTCGATGTGGAGATCGGTCGGGTAAATGTGGCCCTCCGGCAAGAGGAAGCCCACCAAATAGAGGTGGAACCGATTCACCCTTCAAAATAGAAAAGGAGCGGGAATGAAAGAGATAGTTGTAGCACTGGTGGGTCAGCCCAATGTGGGAAAGAGCCATTTAATCAATTCAATTGCCGGGGCGACCCTTCATGTCGGCAATTTTTCTGGAGTTACTGTAGAGCGGAAAGAGGTTCTCTTTGAAAGGGGGGAATATCGGTTAAAATTGATAGATTTACCGGGACTCTACTCCCTCCACCCCTACACCCCGGAAGAGAAGGTTACAAAGGAGTTTTTAATCGAGGGGGAGTATGATTTAATCTTAAATGTAATAGATTCCAACCAGTTGGAGAAAAACTTAGTTTTAACTTTCCAGTTACTGGACCTCCGGAAACCGACCGTTGTGGCGTTTAATATGTTTGACGAATTTAAAAAGGGGGGCGGGGAGATAAATTTGGAGCTATTTGAAAAGCTTTTCCACCTCCGGGCCGAAAAAGTCTCTGCAAAAGAGCAGTGGGGGTTGGAGGAGTTATTTCAAAAAGTAGTGGAGAGTTACAGAGACCCGACCCCCCCCCGGATTAGTTATTCGGAAATTACTGAAGAGGAGATAGCCCGACTGGAGCGGTTTTTAGAGGGGAAAAGATTACCCCTCCCGATTTCCCGCCGATTTTTAAGTGTCCGGGGGATTGAAGGGGATTGGGAGCTATTCCAAAAATTGGAAAAGTGGGAAGAGCTCCCCCAGTTTCGGCGGGAGGTAGAAAAGGCCCAGCACCGGTTAAAAGTGGAGTTTGACGAAGAGGACCCGGCCACTATTCTATTTGAGGAGCGGTTGGGTTTGGCAAAGGGGGTAATTACTCAAATTGTAACCCAACCAAAACGGGAGAGTTTGACTGAGCGGATTGACCAGATTTTAATCCATCCAATTTTGGGGTTGCCCCTTTTTCTGTTGGTGATGTGGGCCCTCTTCCAGCTCACTTTTGAATTGGGCTCCCTTCCTGTGGAGTATATTGGAGGGGCCTTCGACTCCCTCTCCCAATTTTTATCTGAGACCCTCCCGAAAGGGTCGTTGACCAATGGATTGGTGAACGGGGTAATCCCGGCGATTGGGGCAGTGGTAATGTTTCTTCCAAACATTTTAATCCTCTTTTTAGGGCTCAATTTAATGGAACAAACCGGTTACATGGCCCGGGCTGCTTATGTAATGGACGGGATTTTAAAGCGGTTTGGGCTACAGGGGCGCTCTTTTATCCCGTTGGTCAGTGGGTTTGGGTGCAGTGTTCCCGCCTATTTGGCCGCCAGAACTTTAAAAAACCCAAAAGACCGGCTGATTACAATGTTAATTATTGGGTTTATGAGCTGTGGGGCCCGGTTGCCAATCTACGTCCTGTTGGTCGGGGCCTTTTTTCCCCCGGAGCTCCAAGGAAATGTAATGTTTGGAATTTACTTGGGGGGGGCATTGATTGGGTTAATAGTTGCGAAAATTTTAAGAGTTATTCTCTTCAAAGGGGAACCGGAACCCTTTGTAATGGAGTTGCCCAAATATCGATTCCCAAAGTTAAAAGGGATTTTACTGGACCTTTGGATTAAAACAAAACTTTACTTCCAAAAAGCGGGTACCTTTATTGCAATTGCCAGTTTGGGAATCTGGATTCTAAGTAGCTATCCCCGGGGGGAGATTGAGGCTCGGTATACCCCTTTACTGGAGAAGACTCCCCCGGAGGAAAGGGCCACCCTCCAGCAGAAGATGGAGCGGGAGATTTTGGAAAACTCCTATTTAGCCCAATTGGGAAGGGAGATTGCCCCAATTTTTGAACCCCTGGGCCTTAGCTGGCGGGAAGGGGTCGCCCTTTTAGCCGGCCTATCTGCAAAAGAGGTGGTCGTCTCCACAATTGCAGTCCTCTACAACCGGAAAGGAGAGGGGGGGTTGGAAGAGGCTCTCCGGAATAGCTTAACCTTTCCAACAGCGGTTGCGATGATAATTTTTATAATCTTCTACTCCCCCTGCGTCGCAGCAATGGGGACATTTTGGAGTGAAGTCCCCCAATGGAAATGGCGACTCTTCTACACAATCTACCCCAATCTACTGGCGTGGGTTTTAGCCTTTCTCGGGTATCAAGTCGCCCTTCTGGCGGGGGGTTAACCTCCCCGGTTCAAATAGCTCACCAAAAGAGAGAGGGCTGGAACAATTGAGACCCCAAATAGAAATGGGATAGGTTGGAATAAGTAATTGTTCTGAAGATAGAAAAAGCTCCCAATTAACGCCCCATACCCCAAAATTCTCAATGGATTCAACGACCCCCCAATTCCGATTAAAAGTCTTTCCGAAAGGGGAGCCCCCTTCTCACTCTCCTTTTGGGGCACCTCAGCGGATTTCCCTCCCCCCCTCTCCCCCTCCCTCCTCTTCTCCACCAACCGCCGGTACCCGGTAAAAGAGCCCACTACAATTAAAAGGGTCGAAAAAAGGGCCAACTGAGTATTCACCAACCAATCCCACCTTTTCTCTAACCAGCAGAAGAGGACCACCCCCACATCTACCGCTAAAATCACCTGCAAAACCTTTAAAACTACACCCATTTCATCTCCTTAAAAGGTTGGGATACTAAAAAAAGTGTGTTAAAATTGGACGTCCAAAATCGGGTAGGGGTATTCCCCCTCTCTCCAAATACTGCAATTTTACTACTTTATAGAAAAGGGTATCTCCAATGAGTAATGAAGAGAAGCGACTCCCAGCTGAAAAACAGCGGGAGAGAACCCATATCCCCGTTGAAGGATACACAATTGAAGAGTTGAGGCAGATGCCAACTACTAAATTACTGGAGATAGCTAAAGGGTTAGGGGTAGAAAATCCCCAAGAGTTGAAACGGCAAGATCTAATTTTTGAAATTTTAAAAGCCCAAGTGGCCCAGGGAGGGTATATTCTCTTTACCGGTATTTTTGAAATGGTATCGGAAGGGGGATACGGATTTCTCCGAAGTATCGGGGGAAATTTTGAAAACTCCCCCAATGATGTCTATGTCTCCCAAACCCAAATTCGTCGGTTCGCCCTCCGGACCGGGGATATTGTCACTGGCCAAGTCCGGCCCCCAAAAGAGGGGGAAAAGTATTACGCACTCTTAAAAATTGAGGCAATTAACTACCTTCCCCCAGACGAAGTAAAAAATCGGCCCCTTTTCGACAATTTAACCCCAATCTACCCAAACCAAAAAATTAAATTGGAATATGACCCAAAAAAGTTAACCGGCCGGGTTTTAGATCTATTCGCCCCAATTGGAAAAGGCCAACGGGGATTAATAGTAGCCCCCCCTAGGAGTGGTAAAACAGAGCTTTTAAAAGAGATTGCCCACGGAATTGCCCACAATCACCCGGAAATTGAGTTAATGGTCCTCTTAATCGACGAACGGCCGGAAGAGGTCACCGATATGCAACGGAGTGTAAAAGGGGAGGTCTTCTACTCCACCTTTGACAAACCGGCCCAAAGCCATATCCGGGTCGCTGAAATTGTGATTGAAAAGGCGAAACGGCGGGTTGAAATGGGAAAAGATGTCGTAATTCTATTGGATTCAATTACCCGGCTGGCCCGGGCCTACAACACCGCCACCCCAGCCAGCGGGAAAGTTTTAAGCGGGGGTGTAGATGCCAATGCCCTCCACAAACCAAAGCGGTTTTTTGGGGCAGCCCGGAACATTGAAGAGGGGGGAAGCTTAACAATTATCGCCACTGCATTAATTGAAACCGGGAGCCGGATGGATGAGGTAATTTTTGAAGAGTTTAAAGGGACCGGGAATATGGAAGCGGTTTTAAGCCGAAAAATTGCAGAGCGGAGAATTTTCCCTGCTATCGATATTTTCCGCTCTGGAACCCGGAAAGAAGAGTTACTCTTAACCACAGAGGAGTTGGCAAAGGTTTGGGCAATTAGAAATATAATTGCTGAAATGGATGAGGTTGAGAGTCTCAAACTCCTCTACTCTAAAATGTTAAAAACAAAAAATAATCAAGAGTTCCTCTCAATTATTAATAGTTAACCCCTTCCTTTCCCAGCTCCTCTTGCTAAAATTTCAATTAATACGCTGTTGTTAGGTCCCGGGGAGTTGGAAAAAAGTGGCAAAGGTTCAGAATGTTAAATTGGATTTTGGGATGGTTTAGTAGCGATTTGGCAATTGACTTGGGAACCGCCAACACATTGGTGAGCGTAAAAGGAAAAGGGATTGTAATTAATGAACCCAGCGTAGTAGCAATTAAGCGGGAGGGAGTCCGAGAGCGGATTCTGGCAGTGGGAAAGAAAGCAAAAGAGATGGTCGGGAAAACCCCAAAAGATATCATTGCAATTAGACCAATGAAAAATGGGGTAATCGCCGATTTCCATGTCACCGAAGAGATGATTCGATACTTTATTCGCCGGGCCCACAACCGCCGGGGATTAATTCGCCCCCGGATTGTAATTTGCGTCCCTTACGGCTTGACCCAAGTAGAGCGGAAGGCAGTAAAAGAATCGGCCCTCAGTGCCGGAGCCCGGGAAGTCTACTTAATAGAAGAGCCAATGGCCGCTGCAATTGGGGCTGGGTTGCCAATTAAAGAGCCCCAAGGGAGTATGGTGATCGACATCGGAGGGGGGACCACCGAAATTGGGGTTATCTCGCTGGGAGGGTTGGTAGTCTCAAAGTCAATTCGAATTGCCGGAGACCAATTTGATAAAGCGATTGTCGACTATATCAACAAAAAGTATAATCTACTAATTGGGGAGCGGGTTGCAGAGGAGGTAAAAATCCGGATTGGGAGTGCTGTTCCGTTGGATGAAGAGATGGAGATACGAATCCAAGGGAAAAATAAAATTAGTGGGCTACTGGAAGAGATTAAAGTTACAACTGAAGATGTCCGGGAGGCGATTAAAGAACCGGTCCGGGAAATTGGGGAGGCGTTAAAAGAGGTTTTAGAAGCGACCCCCGCCGACTTAGCTGGGGATATCGTTGAAAATGGGATTGTCTTAACTGGAGGGGGGGCCCTTCTCCGGGGATTGGATAAATATTTGAGCGATTTAGTCTACCTCCCGGTCTACATCGCAGAAGAACCCCTACTGGCAGTGGCGAAGGGGACCGGAAAAGTGTTGGAGGAGATTGAATTGCTAGCAAATCTCCAGCAGGATTGATAGGGTCTAATGGGTAGAAGAGTTGCACTGGTCTTAACCCTCCTCTTCTTAGGATTTTGGCAAGTTCCAGAATTTAGAGCCCAAGTAATCGCTTCTGCCAACCAGATTCGGGAATGGATGGTAACCCTTTCCCGGCAGGGATACAACTATATCCTCTCTTATTTAAACACTGCATCAAAAGTCCGAGAGCTTCAACAGGAACGGTCAAGACTCTACCTCCAAATAAATCAATTGGAAGGAGAGCTCTCCCAGCTAACCCCATTGAAATATTTTAAATCGGTCTGGAAACCCAATCTAGTTTTCGCCGAAACTATCTCCTACGCAAACCTTCCCTCTTTCACCCAAATTTATATCGACTACAATAAGTCGGTTCAAAAGCCAAAGGGGCTGGTCTACAACAATCAGACTGCTGGAATAGTTGTCAAAAGTTTCGGGGACAGTAGTTTAGCCCTTTTAAACTCCGACCCAAAGTGTAGCTACACCGTCTACATCGGAAAAAGGTATGTCCCCGGTATTTTTGAAGGGGCCCAGAAAATAATTAAATATATCCCCCTCTTCTCAAAAGTAACCCCTGGAGATTTGGTAATTACCTCCGGGCTGGATGGAATCTTCTACCGGGGAGCCCAAGTTGGTATAATTGTTGAAGTAGAGCGGAAAAAGCTCTACCAGCAAGCGAAAGTGAAAACTTTTTACGACGATTTCCACCCCACCTATTTCTTTGTTGTGGAGCGGGTTCCTCCTGAGGAACGAAACCCTATCACTTTTGAAGGGAACCAGACTGAAGGGAATATGAGTGGGGACGGAAATCGGAGCGACCAAAATAGCACCACTTTAACTTCACCAGACCAAAATAGAACAGGAGGTTAAAAATGGATGAAACCCTGAAAAAAATGGGAATGTTACTGGAAAAAATTGCAGTAAAAGTGGATGAGTTGGACAAGCGGTTAAAAAGTTTAGAGGGAAAAGTGAATTATTTGGAGGATGAGGTTCTCCGGTTGGGGGGTACCTCAGCGGGCATAACCCCCGGGGTCACAACCCCTTCCACCGGAACCGCTTCCCCTTTTGCCAATTCCAGCCCTTCTCCAAATAACCAACCGGGGGCTGGGACCCAATCCGGGACCCCTTCCCAAACTCCGCCCCCTTCGGGAATCGCCGGCGCCGGCCATTTCGAAACCTCCACCGGGACTCAAAGAAGTTTCTCCTCCGCCGGCTTCTCTTCCAATCCCCAACCCCATACCCAATCCACCGGCCCTTCCGCGGCAGCAGTAGGGGGTAGCTCATTCCTAGGCTCCCTGTTGGGCAGTTTCGCCGGCATGGGACTCTTTAACGCAATTTTTAACCGGGATGTCTCCGCGGAAGATGTGGCAAAGGCCTCTGGCTCCGAAGAGAACGAGACGTCCGACGACCTTTCAAAAAAACTGGACGAGTTGAGTGCAAAAATTGACCAACTGGAGAGCCAAGTAGAGGAGCAAAATTTTGAAGAAGATGTAGATGAGATGATTGATGAAGTGGCAGAAGAGGGATTTAACGGAGATTTTGACGAAGGCCTTGATGGAGATGATGATTCCGATTTTGGGGGGGATGATTGGTAAGAGGAACCCCCGGAAAATTCTCCCCCAATCCAAAGAAGAATCGATTCCCAAAAGGGGAAAATAGTGGATCCAGCCCTTTTCCACTCCCTCTCCCCCTTTCCAAACCCCAAAATAGCCATTTCCAACCTAAAACTACCTTTTGAAAGGGCAAAAATTGAAAAACCCAAATCCCTCTAAACTCCTATCCAAAACCGCTCCTTTTAAACGGAGACCCCTTCTCCCCACCAGTCTCTTACTAAAAGGTCTCCTCTTCACAATGGCAACCCAACTCAGTTTAGCCACCCCCCGATTGATAGATCAAGTGATCGCAGTAGTCGGAGGAGAGTATCCAATTACCCTTTACGAAGTCGAAAAACTCTCCTCAGAGCAAAAAATCCCCCCCGCCACAGCCCTAAAACTCCTCCTCCAAAAACGGCTCCTCCAATACCAACTCAGAAGCAGGGGTATCTCAATCGACTCCTTTACCCTTCAAGAAGCCTTCGACCGGTTCGCCCGGGAACGGAGAATGAGCCCAACCCAACTCCGGGAAATCCTCCAACGGGAACATCGCTACCAGCAATTCCT
>JBDONQ010000102.1:0-3440 GCA_039831255.1 Campylobacterales bacterium | reverse complement strand
ACCGCCTTAAAAGGCGATAGTTTCGGCGGGATTTGCTAAAAATTGTGGGGGTTGCTAAAAATGGCGAAGGGTTAGGGGTTAAAAGGGCCCCTTTTGTAACGGAATTAGAGGAAGTGTCCAAATTTTCGCTCCTTTTTCCCCAGTAACTCCTCCATCGCCTCCTGAATAGGGTCCCGCTTTTCCGCACCCTTTTTAGATTTATCCTTTCCCTCTTCCCCTTCGACCGGCACCCCCAACTCTTGGGCCACTTTTTCCAGTGACCAGATTACCCGCCCCCCCTCTTCCGCTATCAACTCCGAAAGGGGGCTCTCCCCAATTCGGTGGGGGAGGGTCCAAACCTCCCGACCTAACTCGTTGCTGTGCCGGTAGCTATTGAAACTACCACTGGAGAGGGTCCCCTCCGGAATTACGACCCAACTGGCGAGGGAGATAATAATCCGGTTCCGTTCCAAAAAAGTGTACCGCCGGGGCCTAAAGCCGGGGGGGTAAGGGGAGAGGAGGAGCCCCTCCTTTTTTACCCGGTCGAACAACTCCCGATTGACCATTGGATAGTAGAGGTCTATCCCAGCTGGGGAGATTAAAATGGTGTTGGGAAGGGCTCCCAAATGGGCTTCTCGGTCAATTCCAATTGCCCCCCCACTGACCACTACAAACCGGTAGGCCAGCAGTTTAGCTAATTTAAAGGTATAAATTCGGCTGTACTTCAACGGCCGTCTAGTTCCAACGATTGCCACCTTCTCCTTCTCCAGCAACTCCCGCCGGCCAACTCCCCAAAAGTGGACCCCCTCCCACTCAATCTCAAAAACCCCTTTTAACCCCATCTCCCCTACCCCCCACTGGCTGAGGTGCTGGTCTCAGCAACTGGGAAGAGGAGAGGGAGGGTTTCAATCCCAATAACTACCCCAAAGAGGAAAAGAACCCCAATTGGAATCCAAATTGAAGGTCTCCCTTTCCTCTTCATACATCCAATATCGGGGTTAAACTCGCCACACACCTCCAAATCTCGGGCAAATTTATTCAAATAGAGAAAGTGGTAGTAGAATCCAGCCAGCAAAGAGTTGGCCAAAATCCCCAACAGCGGAGAGATGTAGAATAGGAGAAGGGAAATTATTAAAACTCCAAGCCCCTCAATTAAAGCTCTCCGGTAGAGGAGGTAGAGCCACCCCCAAATTAGCCCCCATTTATGGAAAGTGAGTTTAAACTCCCCCAACCCATCCTCCCGGATTAATAGGGAGAAGTAGTGACGGTCTTCCGGGGTCATATTGGGGTAACTCCTCTCCAACACTTTTAAATAGAGCCTTTTCATATACTCGGGGTCCCACTCCTGCTCCTGTTCCTCTCGATTTTCCAGCCCTTTCTCCTCTTCCAATTCTTTCCCATTTTTAAGACCATTTCCTAGTTCCTCTGTCAAATTTTCTCTCAAAACCCCTCCTTTTTTTGAGACTCTCCGGGAATAATAGCAAAAGGAGATGTTTTATAATTCGGGAAAAAGGGGTCCAATGGTTTTAGAAGGGAGAAACTGTTCCCTCCGAGTGGAGGGGGGGAAGATTTTGGAAGTGTTGCCGGGGGTTCCCACTTCCAATCGGTGGATTGTTCGGAAGAGTTTCGACTTAAATGTTAAAAATTCCGAAAGTGTGGTCCGGTTAAGCCGGGCTGCCCGGGCTGGAGGGGTTGGCCGGTTCCTATTAATCCCGGAACAAAAGCCGATTTACAATAAACTCCACCTCTCCTACAATTTAAAACGGGCCAGCGAAGTGGAATTCCCTATTTTTGTCGCAATTGAGGGAATCCACGGGGAGGAGTTAACCGAAATTGCAACCCTCCACAAAAAGGGAGCGAAGGGTATCTACATTCAATCGGACCAAGATTTAAATCTAATTTGCCGGGTTTTTGAGTATGGGGAATTGTTGGGAATTCCAATAATTGTCCGGTGCCATAACCGAAGTTGGGATTACGGGGTTATGAATGAGGGAGAGATGGCCTACCGATTGGGGATTAGCGGGATTCCCGGCTATGTGGAAGCGGTGGAGGTGGCAAAAATATACCAGTTAAGTCGCCACTTCAATGCTACTCTCTTTTTCCCAGAAATTACCGCAAAGGAGAGTTTGGAGATTTTAAAAGGGCACCCGGAAAATATCTGGGTGGGGGTCCCAATCGATAACCTTTACTTTACCGACCGGCAGTTGAAGGGGTTTAATACCCTCTACAAAACTTTCCCTCCTCTCCGGGGGGAGGAGGATAGGGAAGCGTTACTGGAGGGGGTCCGGAAAGGGGAGGTGGAAATAATCTCCTCCAACCATATTGCCGCCCTCCAAAAGGACCTTCCACTGGAAATTGCTGAGCCGGGGATTGGGAAGTTGGATATTTTCTCCCAGCTGGCCTACTCCCTCCCCCTCCCGGTGGAGCGTATTGAGGAGGCGGTGGCGGTAAATCCGGCAAAACTGTTCCAAGTGGAGAGTGAATTGGAAGGGGAGAATTTTCTCCAGTTGGAGTTTGGGGAGTGGCCAGTGGACCCAGCTCAGTTCCACTCCCGGACCGACCAGACCCCTTACACCCGATTGAGGGCCCAAATTAGGGTTGCCGGGGGGGAGAGGGGATTCCGGTTTTGAGGAGTTTTTGGGTTTCAGATAAGGGGTTGGAAAAGTGATAAAATTTTGGACCTAGAGTTAGATAAAACTAAATAGAGAGGAGTCCAAATGGAGAAGGTTTATCTATTAAAAGGGGAAGAGCAACAAGAGTTGAATTTCCAGCAATTTTTGGAGCAGGTGGAGTCAAACCGGTTCTACTACTTCGACCGGAAGAGTAGTTACAAAACTTTAAAGGATATTATCGACCAATTGGAGGAGGAGGGCCATTCGGTCTATTTCCGGCAGGTGAAGTATGGATTGGATGAAGATGCCTTTCTATACGAAATGCATGTAATCTAGGAGGGGGGATTGAAACGGCTCTTCATTGAGACTTTCGGGTGTCAAATGAATGTAAAGGATAGTGAACATATAATTGGGGAGTTATCAGACCAGTACCAACTAACCGACCGGCCGGAGGAGGCCGATTTAATAATTTTAAATACCTGTTCAGTCCGGAGTAAACCGGTTCAAAAGCTCTTTTCAGAGTTGGGAGCTCTCCGGAAAGTGAACCCAACTGCCAAATTTGGGGTTTGCGGGTGCACCGCTTCCCATATGGGGAAGGAGATTTTAAAACGGGCCCCCTTTGTCTCCTTTGTGTTGGGAGCCCGGAATATAAGTCGAATTCGGAAGGTGGTGGAGAAGGGGGGGCCGGTGGTAATTACCGATTTGGATTACGACGATACAACCTACCCCTACCGGAATTGGAAGAGGTATCCCTTCAAAGATTTTGTAAATATAATGGTCGGATGCGATAAAAGGTGCTCCTATTGTATTGTTCCAAAGACCCGGGGTCGGGAGTTGTCAATCCCAATG
>JBDONQ010000013.1:0-3470 GCA_039831255.1 Campylobacterales bacterium | reverse complement strand
TCGAAAAAACCTAAAAAATCGGACCATACTAGCACTTGGCCAGTTGTGTACCGCCCCGCCCCAATTCCAATTGTTGGAATTGAGACCCGTTCGGTAATCGCTTTTGCCACCTCCTCCCGGACCCCTTCAATTACCAGTAAAACCGCCCCCGCCTCTTCCAATGCCACTGCATCCCGGAGAAGTTTTTGGGCGCTTTCAGGACTCTTCCCTTTGATCCGGTATCCCCCTTCACTTCGGGAAAATTGGGGGAGAAGGCCAATATGCCCGATTACTGCAATACCATTTTTTGTTAAATACTCCACAATTGGAGCCCGTTCTTCCCCCCCTTCCAGCTTCACCCCGTCGGCACAGGTCTCTTTATAAATTTTAATCGCCGCCTCTAGGGCCTTCTCCTTTGTTCCGAAATACCCAAAGGGAAGGTCTGTAACAATGTAAGGCCGTTTTGCCCCATTGCAGACCGCCTTTGTGTGGTAAATCATTTGCTCTAAAGTTGTGGAGAGGGTATCGGGGGCTCCAAAAAAACTCATATTTAAACTATCCCCAACTAAAATAATATCCACATACTCCTCAAACAGTGAAGCGAATAAGGCATCGTAAGCGGTAACCATTACCAACCGCTCCCGGCTGTAGAGGTCCCGGAGTGTAATTTTTTCCCGCTTCATCACCACTCCCTTGCTATAATTGGGAAAAATTATATCAAAGGGGTCGAATGAAACGGCTAATCGCCTATTTAACCGCCGGCTACCCCTCTGTCGACTTCTCGGTGGAGTTGATTGGGAGATTGGCTGAGGTGGGGGTGGATGGAGTTGAGTTGGGGATCCCCTTTTCAGACCCAGTGGCTGACGGGCCGGTAATTCAAGAGGTAAATAAACGGGCGTTGGAGGGGGGCTTTAAATTCCGGGACCTATTGGAAGTAACTCGGCAGACCCAACAACTGCCGATTAACCGGTATTGGATGGGGTATTTCAATATTTTTTACCGGCTCGGTTACTCCAATTTGGCAGTTGAGGCCCGGGGGTTGGGGGTAGAAGGGTTTATAATCCCGGATCTCCCCTTTGAAGAGGGGGGCCAGTACCGAGGACTCTTTCCATTAATTCCCTTTGTGGCCCCCACCGACTCCCGGGAACGGGTCCACAAAATTTTGGAAGGGGGGGAGGGATTTGTCTATCTAGTTGGATATGCCGGAATTACCGGGGCCGATAAACAGGAGGAGTTGGGGGAGATTATTGAGTGGATTCGGGAGGGGACAGAGTTACCGGTCTATTTGGGGTTTGGGGTCAATGAGAAGAATGCAAAGGAGAAGGGGAGAGGGGTAGATGGAGTGATAGTCGGGACCGCTTTTGTCCGGGAGTTGTTGGAGGAGAAATCTCCTGCGGAGCAGATGAACCGGATTGTAGAGAAGGCGAAACGGATTAAAGAGGCTTTAAATAGTTGAGCCTAGGGGTGATTCCAAAACCTCTTAACCGATCCCAACTGAAGGGGGGGCCCCTCCGGCCGTGGTACCCCCACTGCCCCCTCTGTGGAAATTTCTCCCTCTCCCCTTTCTGCCCCACCTGTACCGAAGGGTTGAAAGGGTTAAAACCCCGATGGGACCGGGAGCGACACCTTTTCTACTTTGCCGATTACTCCGATTTGGAGGGGGTATTGAAGTTGAAGTATTACCGGTGGGGAGGGCGATGGTTCCGGGAGTTGGGGCGACTTCTCCTCCGGCGGTTTCCAAAAATAGAGCTGGACCGACCCATTTTTGCAATTCCAATTGACCCGGTTCCCCGGCTGGAGAGGGGGTTTTCCCATACGGCCCTGTTGGCCCGGGGGCTTCCTTACCGGCCGATTTGGGGGTTGAGGGCCCAAAATCGGGTCCACTACAGTGGTCAGCCGTTGGAGTTTCGGCGGAAAAACCCCCGGAATTTTCAGTATCGGGGGCCTACCAACTGCTATGGAATTTTAGTAGACGATATCTCCACCACCGGGCTCACCCTTCAGGAGGCCCGGGAGAGGTTGGAGAAGGTGGGGGTGGAGGTCCTATTTTCGATAGTTATCGGAAAAGGGGGGTAAAGTTTCGATTTTTTTCGGTATAATCTGTTTTCCAAACATTTTCGAAGGAGTTTTAAATGTTGAAGGGAATTATCAGAGAGAGTACCTCTAAGGCTACCCGGAAAAAGCTGAGGAGGGATGGTTATCTGATTGCCAATATTTACGGGAAGGGATTGGAGAATGTAAACGCCGCTTTTAAAATGGGGGATTTTTTGAAGACAATGCGGACTAAAGAACATTTAATTTTCCCAGTGGAATTGGAAGATAGTGCTGGGAATAAAAAACAGTTTAATGTAGTAGTTCAAGAGTATCAGCGGGACCCGGTAACCGGAGAGATTTTACATCTGGACATGTTGGTCGCCCAACCGGGGGTTAAAACCTATTTCCATGTCCCGGTAAAAGTGAAAGGGACCCCAATTGGGTTAAAAAATAAAGGGGTTTTAATCTACCATCGACGCCGGATTAAAGTAAAGAGCACCCCAGAGAATTTGCCAGACTATTTTGAACTGGATGTCTCCAATCTGGATGTAGGAGATACAATTTTAATCCGGGATTTGGAATTGCCAGAGGGGGTTGAGTGCTATTTAAACCCTTCAATTCCAATTGTCGGGGTTGTAAAGGCTAAATAGTTCCCCCATCCCGGGGGCCCCCAAAAAATCCCTCTTTGATTAAACTCCCTTTTCTGTTCAATTTAAAATAAGGTTCAAAAATAAAAAGGGATTTTAGCAAATCCCGCCGAAACCATCGCCTTTTAAGGCGGTGAGGAAAGGCGGATAAAAAAATTCTTGGAAATTTAATTTCCGTTTGAATTTTTTTATAAATTTTGTTAAAATTATCTTAATAGCGATAATCAAGTTAAGCCGATAAAAAGTAGGGTTGGAGCAGTCCGAATTAATGGCTGTGGAGGTAGCTCTGGCGGGGTCTGTTTATACAGACTAGTCATCTACCTGCGAAGCAGGAAGCTCCACCTTTTAAGGTGGGGTAGCTCACAGGGGATTACTCCCTCTGGAGACAGAGAGCCCCTAGCCCCCCCAACACTTCCAATACCCCAATTTGAAACCAGAGCCAAACCCCTGCCAATAGGGCTGAGAAGCCGTAATACTGGATTAAAAGCCCCCCTTTTACCTCCTCTCCCCCGGCAATTAGGGGCTGGTAGTAGTGGGTTATCAATTTTGAAAGGTATCCAACCCCCAAAAAGAGCCCCGCTGAGAAGAGGAGAAATAGGAGGAAAAAAAGAAGGTATTTTAAAGAGAAGAGGGCTCGGAATAGATGGGTCAGATCCCAGAAAGTGGAAGGGAGAGCTTTAAAGCCAGCCCAAAAGCGGGGGGCAGTAACCCCCTCCCCCACTTTTCCGAAAACTTGGTAAAGGAAGAGGAAGAGGGCCACCAACCCCCCAATTACCAGTTCCCGGTGGTAGGGGCGGAGCTGGGCCTCCA
>JBDONQ010000120.1:0-3476 GCA_039831255.1 Campylobacterales bacterium | reverse complement strand
TTACTCCAGTTTCAAAAATGTGCAATAAATCGGGATAGATTAAAAAAAAGTTCAAACTTTCCGATAGAATTTGGAATTACCCAAAATTGAGTTAGCACTGATTAGCGGTGGAATGGCGGGAAGTTAGGCTTGTGGAGGTAGCTTTAATTGGGTTAACCTTAGGTTAGCCAGTCACCTACCAATGAACGGGGAAGCTCCCTATAACTTGTTAAGGTTTAAAGGGAATAGCCATATCTCCTTTTTGAGCCTTTTGTCAGGTCAACTGGGTTTCTTTACGGAAAAACCGCCGTAAAGCCCTCGGATTTATCGGTAGAAATATAAGGCGATAATGGATTTGAGAGAAAATTTCTCTCCATTGAGAATCTTTTAAATATTCAAAGGTTAGGGCATCAACCTTTCGGATATATCGTGAAAAAGTGGCTATTTATCAAGAACAATCGTTTTAAGGCCAGCATCCGTTGGCAACTGGGTTAGCAACTAGGGTTGGCAGGTTTAGCAATCCCCGGCGAAATCATTGCTCTTTAGAGTGGTGATGAAAGGGGGATAAAAGAATTTTCGGAAATTTAATTTTCGTTTGAATTCTTTTTATAAATTTTCGATAACCAAGTTAACCCGATAAAGAGTAGGATTGGAGCAGTCCGAATTAATTGCTGTGGAGGTAGCTTTGGGGGCGAAATACTCAATAGAGTGGTCTACGAGTTATCTGCCTGCGAAGCAGGAAGCTTCCCCATTTATGGGGGGTAGTTCACATAAGGGTTACCCCCCCTCTTTCTCTCCTTCCTTTGGAAAGGGGTCAAGAAATCTCCAGAAGGGGAAAAGGGGCTATTTCCGGTGTTGAACCTTCTGTTGAACCTTTCCAATTTTTAAAAGGGTCCCCAACAACTCCTCCAACTGGGCTGGGGTAATCATATTGGGACCATCGCTGAGGGCCGAATCTGGATCAAAGTGGACCTCAAAGAAGAACCCATCCACCCCTACCGCGGCAGCGGCTCTGGCCAATGGGGCTACAAATCGCCTATCCCCTCCACTTTTCCCCCCTGCCCCCCCGGGGAGTTGGACCGAATGGGTTCCGTCGAAAATTACCGGGGCAAACTCCCCCATTATCACCAACCCCCTCATATCCACCACCAAATTCCGATACCCAAAAGAGCTTCCCCGCTCAGTGACCCAAATTCCTTCCCCCTCCGTCAACTCCTTTGTAATATCCTCCGGCTCCAGTTGAAGCCCCCGTCCAAAGAGCACCTTTTCCACCGAATACCGGAGGTCAGCTGGATGGAGGAATTGCCCCTTTTTAATATTCACCCCCCTTCCAGACCGGCCCGCTTCCACCAGTAGGTCGGTCTGCCGACAAAGGAAAGCGGGGATTTGGATTATATCGGCCACCTCAGCTACCAGCTCCACTTGCCAGCTTTCATGGACATCGGTTAGAATTGGGAATTTAAACTGCTCTTTCAACTCCTTTAAAATCTGCAACCCTTCCCGGAGACCGGGGCCCCGGTAGGATGTAATTCTGGTCCGGTTGGCTTTATCAAAACTAGCTTTAAAGTAAAACTCTATCTCCTCTTCCCGATATCTCTCCAACACCCCCTTCAACCCCTCCCCAATCCACTCCAACTGTTCCCAACTTTCAATTACACAGGGGCCCGCAATTAGAATCATCTACTTCTGTCCTTTTAATAACTCTTCAATCTCCCGCTCCAGCTCCTGTTTACTCTGGAACCTAGCCCTTAAAACCCGGCCGGTATACTCCCCATTTTTAAACTCCCAAAATAGGTAAAAATCGGGGTCCACCTCTTTCCGGACCCGGTACCATCGGCCAAAGATAGAGTCCTTTTTCGGATTTTGCTCCAACAGAAAATCCCCCTCTTTCTCCAGTTGAATTTTCCAGAGTTTTGCCCCGCTTTTGGTCTCAACCCGCTGTAACTCTACCCTTTCGGAGTGTAAGACTTTCATTAATGACCTCCTTCATCTTTTCTACCGCCCCTTTTAACCCAAGGAAAATCGCATTCCCAATTATTGAGTGGCCAATATTCAACTCTTCAATCTCCGGAATTGCAACAATTTCCCGGACATTTTGATAGTTTAAACCGTGGCCTGCCGCCACTTTTAACCCCAACTCCCGGGCCAAAACTCCACTCTCCCGGAGGAGTCGCAACTCCTGCTCCAGCTCCCACCCCAACTCCTCCCGGCTCTTCCCGGAAAAGAGGGGGTGGTGGGTCCGGTTCAAATTGGTGTAGAGAGCTAAAAATAGGTTGGCGTACCGGCCAGTATGGAGTTCCACCCAGTCGGCCCCAATCTCCCCTGCCTCCAAAATCTGCTCCCGGGCCGGGTCAATAAATAGGGAGACTCCAATCCCCTCTTTCCGGAGTTGGGTGACCACCTCCCCAATCCTCTCCCTATTTTTTAGAAGGTCCAACCCCCCTTCCGTTGTAATCTCCTCCCGCCGTTCCGGAACCAGTGTTACCCGATTGGGTCGGTATTGGAGAACTATTTCAATAATCTCTGGGGCAATTGAGCACTCCAAATTGACAGGAAGGAAAGAGGTTTCCAAAATCAATCTCAAATCCCTTTCCTGAATGTGGCGCCGGTCCTCCCGGAGGTGGATTGTCACTTGGTCAGCCCCCGCCTCTTTTAAAACCCCTACCGCTTGCACCGGGTCCGGTTCATTTATTTGCCGGGCTTCCCGGAGGGTTGCAATATGATCGATATTTACACCCAATTTCACCATCGGCCCCTCCACTCTTTGTGGTAGAATTTTTTATATTTTACCGAAAAAGGGAGTGGGATGAAATATTTTATTGGAACAGACCACGCCGGCTTTGAGGTGAAAGGTTTTGTAGTAGAGTATCTGAAAAAGAGGGGAATCGAAGTGGAGGATTTGGGGTGTTTCTCCCCAAATCGGGTCGATTACCCTGACTATGCCCATAAAGTGGCAGAAGCGGTCCGGCAAAATCCTGGCAGTTTCGGAATTTTAATCTGTGGAAGTGGAATTGGAATGAGTTTGGCCGCAAATAAACACCCGGGTATTAGGGCAGCCCTCTGCCACGACCACTATACCGCTACAATGGCCCGACGTCATAACGATGCCAATATCCTCTGTTTTGGAGCTCGGATAGTTGGAAAAGGGGTAATTGAGTCGATTTTAGAAGGGTGGCTCTCCAGTCAATTTGAGGGGGGGCGTCACAAAAAACGGGTCCAAAAAATTGAGTGGAGGGGGGAGGGATAATTTACCTCCCCTCTTTAGGTGGGGGGCTCAAAGACTAAAAAAGGGGCAAAGTTATTCCATTGGAAAATTGTCTCCACCGGGGCAGAGCCGGCCCCCCTCAACAACTCCCAATTCTCTTCCCTCAGAGTGGAATTCAATTTAAATTTAACTAGGAGAGATGGGAAGTTTTGAGTAGTCCAGTGGGGGAGGACCTTCAATCAAAAATCCACCGCTCAAAAGAGCAGTAAGTGAGCTACTCCCCCTTAAAAGG
>JBDONQ010000144.1:0-3499 GCA_039831255.1 Campylobacterales bacterium | reverse complement strand
CCAGCTGTTTGGGGCAACTCCACCGCCCAACTCTCCTCCTTTTTGGACACTTGGTTGGCCACCTTTGCCGGGACAGGGGGGGTTAGCTATCTCTACTACTCCAACCGGCTTTTCCAACTCCCTTTTGCCCTATTTGGAATCGCCCTCTCCACCGCCCTCTTCCCAAAATTGACCCGGCTCTTCCGGGGGGGGAGGGGGAAAGAAGGGATGGCACTCCTCCGGAAGAGTTTCTGGTTTTTAGCCGGGGTTTTGGGATTTGCCACCGGGATTGGGGTTGGAAGTAGCCGGGAGATTGTGGAACTACTCTTTCAGCGGGGGGCCTTTACCGCCGTTGATACCCAAATTACCAGCCAACTCCTCTCCCTCTACTTGGCCGGCCTCCTCCCCTTTGGGTTGGCAAAAGTGGTCACCAGCTATCTCTACGCAACCCGACAAGGGGGGGTAGTGGCCCGGTTGACCACCCTTTCCCTCGGGTTGAACTCCCTCCTCTCCCTCTCCCTCCTCTGGTGGGTTGGATTGCCGGCTCTCCCTTTTGGAACCTCAGCCGGGGGAGCCCTCCTCCTGGTGGGGGGGCTTTGGGCCCTTCCAAAAGGGCTTCGGTTGGAGATTTTGGGGTATTGGCCCGGTTGGGGGTGGGGGTTAATTGGAATAGGAACTGGGTTTGGGCTTTCCCCCCTCTTTGGCTGGCTTTGTGAAACCCTCTACCGTTCCATTGGGTAAGGAAATTAGTAAAATTGCCGGAAAAAGAGAGGGAATGAATCTTAAAAGATGGATTAAAAAGTTTAAAAAGTGGAGGGAAGAGGGGCTGGAGGTGGTAACCGAGTTAACCCTTTACTCGGCGGCCCTCAGTTTTTACACAATTTTTGCATTTGTCCCAATTCTGTTACTAGTTTTAACAATTTTCTCTTCGACCCCTTTTTTTAGTGCCCTCTACTCCAAATTGGAACAGTTTATCGCCTCTAATATCCTCCCTTCCAATCAGGAGGTGGTTTTAAATTACCTCCGGCACTTTCTCCGGAATAGCGGGAAAATGGGGTTAACTGGGGGCGTCTACATTTTGGTCACTTCTATCCTCTTCTTTGGAAACTATGAATCGATAGTTACCAGAATCTACCCCCAGCCGAAACGATCCCTATGGGAGCGGATAAAACTTTACTGGACAATGTTAACCCTCTTCCCCCTTCTCTTTTTAGGGGCGCTCTACCTTTCAGTCAAAGTCCAACTCTTTTTGGATAAAAGCCATTACACCGACTGGATTCATTTAACCCAATTTATCCCATTTATCGCAATTTGGGGTGCCTTCTTTTTTACTTATTTAGTCACAATCTCCAACCGGTTCAGCTGGGGGGTTCTCTGGGCCTCTTTACTCGTCTCTACCGCCTTCTTCACCGCTAAGACGGTTTTCGTCTACTACACCTTTGTAAACCATACCTATAAAACCCTCTACGGCTCTATCTCCCTCCTCCTCTTCCTATTTCTCTGGATTTATATAAACTGGATTATCTACCTAGGGGGGGTTTACCTGATGAGGTGGTTTGAGCTACTGGAACGTCGGGAGAAGGGGAGCCGGTCTAGCTCTAGAGACTACTTAATGTGGCCGTGAGTCGGGGTTTTAGAGGGGATTTTAAATATAAGAGCTATCGACTCAACCGCCCTTTTAGCCGGTTGTAAAATTTACACGCGGGGGCGTACCCATTTTCACAAGAGAATTTATAAAGGTCTAATGCATAACTGAGTTTCTGAGGAACCCCTCTACCTTTTTCATACATATCCCCTAAACTGAGGCACCCCTCCAAATTTCCCCCGGAACAGGCCTTTAAAAAGAGGGCCACCGCCACTTTATAGTTCCGGGTTACCTGCTTTCCACTGGCGTAAAACCACCCCTCTGCAATGCATCCAAAGAGGTTATTTTTGGAACAGAGTTTGTGGTATCGGGCAAATCTCTCCTTTTCAGAGAGTTTTTTTTTCCCCGGTTGGGAATGGATCCCAGCCCCCCATCCAATCCCAACTCCCACTGCCAAAGCGGTCACCGCTGCTATCACCTTCTCCATTTCCACCTCCTTTTCCCATCAAATTCGGAGAGGAGCCGTCCAATTATAACAGAGAGAAGAGGAGTTTTGCTCCAATTAAATAGAGAAGGATTCCAATCAATTTTCTCAATTGGTCCCGGCTAAGGTAGAAATGCATTAAATAGTTTCCAATATACCCCCCCAGAACCGCCCCAACCCCAGATACCCCTAAAATACCCCAATCTATCGGTACTAAAGAGATGTATGTTAAAAAGCCGGTCAATGTAGAAAAGGGGACCACAAAACTGACTAAAACTGCCAACCTCTTCGGGTCAAACCCCAGTAACCCTAAAATAGGAAGGAGGAGACTCCCCCCTCCAATCCCTAAAATTCCACTTAAAACCCCAACTACCCCCCCAAGGGCTACCATTACCCCCGGATGGGTTAAGTGGAATTTTGGCTCTTTAACCCCCCCAAAGAGGAGCATTGAGCCGGAGAAGAAGAGTAGGAGTAGAAATAGAAATTTTGGAACAATCTCCGGTATTATTGTGGAAAGATATGCCCCCACCGGGGCCCCTATCCCCATCGAGAGGGCCAGTGGGAGAGCCTCCCCAATTTTTAAAACTCCCCTCCTCCAATTCATAAAGGTAGCGGTGGAGGTGGTGAGGGTATTTACAAAAAGACCAGTCGCTTTCGCACTATTAAACGGAAGCCCCAAAAAATGGAGTATTGGAATCAACGCCACTGCACTTCCAACCCCTCCCATTGCAAAGAGGGTAGAGAGGAAAAGGGTAAGGCCAAAAATTTCAAAATAGAGCTCCATTTCACCCCTTTTTCCAACGGTTCTACTAAATTTCTCTTAAAAATCCAAACTGGAAAGGTAGTTTAAATGTAAAAAATATACGGCGTTTTTAAGTTGTTAAAGAGATATCCACTCCTATCCCACTGAAGAGAGATTACTTTTTAGAAGGAGAAAATCCCCCGAGAAGGGGATATTAAATAAATGGATTCGCAAAGAGGGCAATAAGAGCTAAAACCAGTGCGTAGATAACTTGGGCCTCAATCATCGCTAGAGCGATGAACATTGTCCCCATCAACTTCCCACCGAGTCCTGGATTCCGGGCTGTTCCAGCAATTGTTGCCGCTGCAGTGTGTCCCATCCCAATTGCGCCTCCCAACGCTGCCAACCCGAGACCTACAACAGCCCCTGCTACAGAGTAGGCCTTAATCATTGCATCCCCCTCTCCCGCTGCCAGAGCAAATCCGGTGAAGAGGGCGAAAAATAGCAAAATCTTTTTCATTTGAACCCCTTTTGGAATTTTTTGGTAGGCCCTTTCGGATTGCGTGTCCCTACTCGTGTCCCTACCGAATGAAATTATAGGAAAAAAAGGGGAGAATCTGCAAGGGGAGCTTTTTCTATAATTTTCAGAAACTTTCCAATTACAATTTTAATAAGGATAGAGATGGAGTGGGAAAAAGAGATTAAAAAG
>JBDONQ010000250.1:0-12138 GCA_039831255.1 Campylobacterales bacterium | reverse complement strand
GGAGATAGTATCATCGGCAGAGACTGTGGAAATTGATAAAATTACGGGAAATTTGCACAAAAAAGGAGTTCGATGGTTGAGAGGTACGCCCGGGAGGAGATGAAGAGATTGTGGACCCCAGAGGCAAAATTTAACGCATGGTTGGAGGTGGAGAAAGCGGTTGTAAAGGCGTGGAATAAATTGGGGTTAATCTCCGACGAAGATGCGGAAAAAATTGTAAAAAATGCGAAATTTGACTTAAAACGGATTGAGGAGATTGAGCAGGAAACTAAACACGATGTAATCGCTTTTTTAACCAGTGTGGCCGAGAGTTTAGGGGAGGAGTCCCGGTGGCTCCACTATGGAATGACCAGCTCCGATACGATTGACACTGCCAATGCCCTCTTAATTAGGGATAGTTTAAAAATTATTATCGACGACCTTAAAATGGTGTTGGAAACATTGAAAAAAAGGGCAATGGAGCACAAATACACTTTAATGGTGGGGCGGAGCCACGGAATCCACGGGGAACCAATCACTTTTGGGCTAGTTTTAACCCTCTGGTATAGTGAACTACAACGACATTTAAAAAATTTGGAGGA
Organism: Campylobacterales bacterium; assembly: GCA_039831255.1. Classification (GTDB taxonomy): domain Bacteria; phylum Campylobacterota; class Campylobacteria; order Campylobacterales; family Nautiliaceae; genus PUXY01. The sequence goes on along the minus strand of JBDONQ010000250.1, from coordinate 11,557 downwards.
TATTTTAGAAGTTATTAGCGTCGGAAAAGTGAGCGGGGCAATGGGGAATTTTGCCCATGCCCCAATTGAGTTGGAAGAGCTGACCTGCCAATTTTTAGGATTAAAACCGGCCCCAATCTCCAATCAAGTAATCCAGCGGGACCGGTATGCCCGATTGGCCAGCGGACTCGGGTTATTGGCCTCCTCTGTCGAGAAAATTGCGGTGAATATTCGCCACTTCCAACGGACTGAAGTCTACGAAGCGGAGGAGTACTTTTCAAAGGGGCAGAAAGGGAGCTCGGCGATGCCCCACAAGCGGAACCCAGTCTTGAGTGAAAATATTACTGGGCTAGCCCGGATAATCCGGAGTTATGTAATCCCGGCAATGGAGAATGTGGCCCTCTGGCACGAGCGGGATATCTCCCACTCCTCCACCGAGCGATTCTGGTTGCCCGACGCCTTTATTACCACCGATTTTATGCTCCACCGGCTCAACAATATCTTAAAAAATCTGGTTGTATATCCGGAAAATATGATGAAAAATCTCAATTTAACCGGGGGATTGGTCTTCTCCCAACGGGTGTTATTGGAGTTGCCAAAACGGGGGTTGAGTCGGGAGGAGGCTTATAAAATTGTCCAACGGAATGCGATGAAAGTTTGGGAAGCCCTCCAGCGGGGACAGGCCCCGGTGAATGAAAAAGGGGAGAGCCTTTTCCTTCAAAATCTGTTGGAGGACCCAGACCTCCAAAAATTGATGACCCCCAATGAAATTCGGGAGTTGTTCGACTACAATTACTACACCCTAAACGTGAATCGAATTTACCAACGGGTTTACGGGGGGTAACCCCCCTCTTTTTTCAAGAAGAAGTAGAATTCTATTTTACAAGATTTTTAATAAATCTTGCCCCTTCTTTAATAAATCGAACCCCTTTAACTATCAGTTTTACTCCAGGGATAAGGTCTATTAGACCTCCTACAAAGTTAATAGTTTTCTTAGTATCAACCTCTTTTGCCAATTGACACCCTTTCTCCTCTCCCAATTTACAAGCTTTTTGGAAATAACTCTTCGCTTTATCCAAATCTTTGGAAACCTCATCTCCAATCAGGAAAAAATACCCCGTTACTATACACCCTTGGGGAAATTTAAAATCACAACTTTTCTGATAATACCCCAAACTCAAAGGTTTATTTCCCAACCGATAGTAGAGAACGCCTAAATTGAAACAGCCAGTCCCCTCCCCGTTGTTGCAGTAATAAAAGAATACCTCTTCAGCTTTTTTGTAATCTTTCTTCTCAAGAGCTTCTATCCCCTCTTTAAAAGAGGGGGTTCTAAAAAATAAACTGCCAATAACTATTCCAATTATTAGAAATAAAAATATACGAAACAAGATTTCTCTCTCCAAAAATTTTTAAACTTTCCAAAATTTAACTCAATTGAATAATGAGGAGGTATCTCCCCTTTCCTTCCAAAAATTGCCCCTATTTTTCCTATTGCTTTAAAGAAAATTTCCAATATTTTCGATAACCATCTCATCCTGAGGCTCTTAGTTGAGAATTCTTGAAATTTAATTTTATACTCCCTTTTTCCAGAAATATAACCCAAAAATGACCAGTTGCTAAAATTATTAACTCGGTTTTAAATTGGGAAAATTTTTTCAAATAAGAAGGATAAAAATGCCCTTTTTACGGTTAACTCCCTCTCTGCCGGAGAGCGACAATTGATAATAATCGCCCTCCTCTGGGGAGTAATGGAGTATTTGGAATGGAGATATCCAGTTGTAATTGACACCCCATTGGCCCGGTTGAATCAAACCTCTCGGTGGTTGGTGGAGACCCACTTTTTCTCCAACCCCCCCGGCCAATTAATCCTCCTCCTCACCAGCGGAGAGAGGGTATAGTTAAATTTTTCTCCCTCCTCCTTCCGAGGAAGGTAATTGAAAAAAAATCTTCAATAGGGATTGAAGGGGGGTAAAAATAATATCCACCCATCCAATTGGAAACCCAAAAAAATCTTTAAATAGATGGGTTTATTGATTTAGGGTGGCAATTTCGGTTAGAATCTCCAGTGCCTTTGGAAGATTCCGTCGGTAGCTGAGGTGGGCTTCTGAATCGGTATAGTTGGTCACTAAATAGAGCCCCCGGACTGGAATTTGGGTGAGGGTCCCCACCCTAATAATTCCAAAATGCTCCATTGACTCCCCAATTGCCCCCAATTTTAAAAACTTCTGCCCCACCCTCCAATCGGTGGTAATATAGTGGGAGGAGTTTAAAACCCCCTCCACTTTTGGAAGGGGGGGCAGTTTCAATCGGCTCTTCGGCCGGGGGGAGGCAACCTTTAACTCAATTGGAGAGTACCCCTTTCCCTCTACCCATCCCACTTCCCACTGAACCCCAACCCAACTCTCAATTAGCCAAAAAGGGGGCACTTTTCCATAACTCCCAGCGGTTCCTAAAAAGAGGACCTCATCCCACTCCCCCCTCTCCAACAGCCGGGCCAACTGGAGTCCCGCCTCTAAAAAACCGACCCCCACCGGCACTGTTCCGGGAATTATCTCACTCCGGCCGGCGGAGAGGAGGAGTCTCTTCACCTTCCCCTCCAGAAACTCTCAATCCCCGGAGCAAATTGCCGGAACCAGTGGACTGGGGCTGGGTTCGAAGAGAGGAGGAGGAGTCGGCTCTGGAGGGGGAGGGGGGAATCTCTCCGGAGGGCCCAGAGTTTTGGAATGGGCACCCGGACCCCTCCAGAAACCCCACTTCCCCGGAGATACCGGAATAGCTCCCGAGGGGAGGGGAAATGGAGGGTATAGGAGAGGGAGGCGGAGTGGAGATTTGGGAGCCCTTTCTCCGCCCATTCTAAAATTTCCCTCTCCCGGGGGAGGGGGGAGGTAATCCCCAACCGCCGGTGGAGCTCTTGAAAACTCTCCCCAGTGAAGAGGAGGAGGAGATACTCCCGGCCACTCTGGCCAATTCTTTGAAAAAGCCCCTCCAAATTTTTGGACCAGTGGAGGGCGGAGAACGAAACAATTTGGGTAATTTGATATCTCTTTACCACCTCCAAAATTGGAAACTGATCAAAATTGGCCACCACCACTGGACACCGGTTTAACCGGGCCATTTCAGGGGAAGAGTCGACCCCCAAATAGAACTGAACCCCCACAACTCTACAGAGCCCAGCCGAGCCAGCCCCCAAATCCAAAACCCTCCCCCTCACCCACCTACTGAGCCCTTCCCGGGCCCAATTTTGGACTAAACTGTACCGGTGGTAGAGGGGGGCCCGTTTTCCAAAACTCTCCATCTCTCCCTCTGTTTTTTGCTAAAATTCGGCACTTAAATTTTATCCAACTGAAGGAGTAGCCGATGAAGCGGACCTATCAACCCCACAACACCCGCCGAAAACGGACCCACGGATTCCGGATTCGGATGCGGACCCGGGGGGGGAGGAAGGTGTTGAAGAGGAGAAGAGCTAAAGGGAGAAAGAGATTAGCGGTTTAACCGGAGAAGGATTCAATGAGGTATTTCGCCGGGGGAGAAGATTCTACTCTCCCTATTTTACCCTTTTCTATCTCCCCCACCCTACACTGGAAATCTCTCCAGTTGTCTCCAAAAAGGTGGCCCGCCGGGCTGTGGCCCGGAATAAGATAAAACGGCGAATTAGACATCTGGGCAGACTCTGTTTTCAGAATGGAAGGATTGTAGTTGTTGCAAAAAGGGATCTGGGGCAGGTGGAGTTTAAAAAATTGGAAGAGGAGTTCCAGCAGGCTTCCAAGAGGGTTCTTAATTAAGTTGGGAATTGGGAAAGGGGTCCAATTTTATCAGCGGTTTTTAAGCCCTTTATTTGGAAGGAGTTGCCGGTATTACCCCTCCTGTAGTAACTATTTCCTCTGGTTACTGGAGACCACCACCCTTCCGGAGGCCCTTTTAAAAGGGGGGCTCCGAATCCTCCGGTGCAACCAACTCTTCCGGGGGGGGATAGATTATCCGGTAATCACCCCCCACCTGACCCCAATCTGGTGGAAAGGGGGGGCCCCTCCAAAAATCGCCTACTGGTTGGTCCCAATTGGGGGGGGTAAACGGAAAAAATATATAGTTATAAAGGTGGAGAATGGATAATCAGGAAAATATGAGACGGATTATAATAGCGACAATCCTCTCTTTTCTCTTTTTTGTAGCTTACGACTACTTTGTCCTCCAACCCCAAATGGTCCAACAGCCGGGGGAGGGGAACTCAACTGGGAAACAGATCCAAAAAGCCCCGGGGAGCGGGGTGGCCCAAAAAGGAGTTCCCGGAAAATTGGAGAAGACTCAATTGAAAAAGGGGGAACCCTTCGGAGTTGTAGAGGGGAAAGAGTTCCGAATAGAGTTTGACCAGTGGGGGCGGATTATCTCCTACACCCTCCGGGATAAGCGGTTTGAGCAGAATGGGAAAGGGTTGCAGTTAATAGACCCCCACTCCCCAAAACCGCTGGAGATTCGATTTCCAGATTCCCAACTGACAGAGGCCCTCTACTCTCAGCCGGCCCACTTTTCAACCCGGAAACTGGAGTTGAATGGGGGGCCAAAGGAGCTGGTAATTGAACAGAACCTCCCGGGGGGGGATTTGAAGAGAATTTTAAAATTCTATCCCGATGGCCACTACGATTTGAGAGTTGAGACCGATTTAAAAGGGAGTTACTTCCTCTCCCCCGGTCGCCGACCAGATGGGATTGTGGATAATTTGACAATCCACGGGGTATTGGTAAAGTTGGCAGATGGAAAGTTGCGGATTATTGAAGATGGGGATGGGGAAAAAGAGGAGTTCAAAAATTTGAAAGTGGTAGCCGGCTTTGACCGGTATTACACAACCCTCCTCTTTTCAAAAGAGCCGGTCTCCGGGATAATTCTTCCCGACAAACAGGGGAACCCCCTCCCCTTTTTAAAACTCTCCGGAAATAGCCAATTAATCGGTTATATCGGTCCAAAATATGTGGACTTTCTCCGGAGTATCGATTCGGAACTGGTGGATGTGGTCCAGTACGGGGTTGGGACCTTTTTCGCCCGGAACCTCTTTTTCTTACTGGATGGGCTCTACAAAATTACCAATAGTTGGGCAATTGCAATTATTCTACTGGTGGTAGTAGTTCGGATAATCCTCTTTCCCCTCACTTGGAAGGGGATGGTCAGTATGTATAAATTAAAAGAGTTGGCTCCAAAACTGAAACAGATTCAGGAACGGTACAAAGATGACCCCCCAATGTTACAGAAAAAAATGATGGAGCTCTACGAAAGGGAGGGGGTCAACCCACTGGGGGGGTGCCTCCCCCTTCTCCTCCAAATTCCGGTCTTTTACGGAATTTACAAACTCCTCCTCTACTCAATTGAGTTAAAAGGGGCCCATTTCCTCTGGATTAAGGATTTAACAGAGATGGACCCCTACTTTATTCTCCCAATTTTAATGGGGGTTACAATGTATCTTCACCAGCGGTTGACCCCTACCAATTTCCAAGACCCAATTCAGGAGAAAGTTTTCAAATTTATGCCACTTCTGTTCACATTTTTAATGGCCACATTTCCGGCAGGGTTGGTCCTCTACTGGACCGTCAACAATCTCCTCTCTTTAGCCCAACAATGGGTAATTAACCGGTTAATGGAGATTCGGAAAAGGGGGCAAATATGAGGAGAAGGTTTGAAGGGGAGAATTTGGAGGAGGCGATTTGGAAAGCCTCCCAAGAGTTGCGAATCTCAGTAGCCCAATTAAAGTATCGGACAATCCAATACCCCCGGAAAGGGGTGTTGGGACTCTTTAGACGGCAGGCGATTATTGAGGTGATACTCCCAGATCCAGATCCGGCCCCCGGGAACCCTTCGGGAAAAGAAGGGGAGCAGGGTGAAAAGTTGGCCCCCCTCTCCTCTCCTCCTGAAAAATTCCCCCAACTGGAACCCCCCTCCCCTGATAAAATTAAAGTTGAACCCCATTTCCAATCTACCCACCCCCCCCAATCCATCCAACTAACCCATCCCCCTTCCGAGCCCCAACCCCCCCGACGGTGGGTTGAAAAAGAGGCCCAACCAGTGGAAAGGGTGGAGGAGCTCCTCCCGGAGATTGAGGAGGCGATTTTTAAATTGATAGAGGTGAGCTGTTTCGATGTCTCAATTAAAGAGTTGCGGTTTTTAGAGGACGGCCGGCTCTATCTTCGGTTGGATGGCCCCGACAACTCCCTGCTAATTGGCCGGGAAGGATACCGGTACAACAGTTTAAATCTCCTTCTATACACATGGCTTTTTCAGAAATATCGGATAAAATTGAAACTGGAAGTGGGAGATTTTCTGGAGAATCAAACAAAAATGGTCCGGAAATTGATTGAACCTACAATTGAACAGGTGAGGGCAGAAGGGTATGGAAAAACCCCAGCCCTCCGGGGATTTTTGCCCTACATTGCCCAAGAGCTTTTGAGACAAGAGTTTCCAAATATGTATGTTAAAGTGAAGGGGAGAGAGGGGGAGAGATTTGTAGTAATAAGGCCCTTCTATGGACACAATAGCGGCAATCGGAACCCCTAACGGGATTGGAGCAATTTCGGTGGTCCGGCTCTCCGGACCTGAGGCCTACCCAATTGCCCAAAAGTTACTGAAGAGAAAAGAGCTGAAACCCCGATACGCCCACCTGCGGAAAATTTACGATTTAAAAGGGGAGTTAATAGATATTGGGTTGGTTCTATACTTTAAAGCCCCCCACTCTTTCACCGGGGAGGATTTGGTGGAGTTCCAGTGCCACGGGGGGGTGGGGGTTACAAGGGCAATTTTGGAAGAGTTACTAAAAGGGGGGGCCCGGCTGGCCCGACCGGGGGAGTTTACAAAGCGGGCTTTCTTGAATCAGAAAATAGATTTAACCCAAGCGGAAGCGATAGGTCGATTAATAGAGAGTCGCTCAATTGAGGGGGCAAAACTCCTCTCCCGCCATTTGGCCGGGGAGTTGAAAGAGTTTCTAGAGAGGGTCCGGGGGGAGTTACTGGAGTTGATGGCCTATGCTGAGGTCTCAATTGACTACGCAGAGGAGGATTTGCCAAAGGATTTGGAAGAGCAGTTGGTCCAGAAAGCTGAAAAGGTGGCAGAGGAGTTGGAGGAGTTACTGGAGCAGAGCCTTCGCCGACAGGGGGCAATTTCCGGATATAAAGTGGCAATTGTTGGGAAACCCAATGTGGGGAAGAGTTCAATTTTAAACCGGCTTTTAAACCGGGAGCGGGCAATTGTTAGCGAAATTGCTGGGACAACCCGGGATACAATTGAGGAGGACCTATTAATTGGAACCCATTTGGTCCGGATTGTGGATACCGCCGGGATTCGGGAGGCAAAAGACCAGATTGAGCGGATTGGGGTGGAGCGGAGTCGCAAGGCGATAGAGGAGGCCGATTTGGTAGTGCCGGTTATTTCCGCGGAAGGTTTGACTTCGGAGGATTGGGAGATTTTGGAATTGGTTAAAAAAGGGGGAAAAGAGGGGATTTTGGTCGTAAATAAAATAGATTTGAACCCAACTTTTACCCCTCCACCGGAGTTGGAGAAGGTGGGGTGCCCAATTTTAAAGTTGAGTGCAAAGGAGAGTATCCGGTCACTGGTCCAAAAATTGGAGGAGCTACTGGATAAACGGGAGGGGGATCAGAGTTTAGTTTTAGTCTCCACCCGGCAGATTGAGGCGGTCCGGAGGGGGGCTGAAGCGGTCCGGAAAGGGATCCCGCTGTTGAAAAAAGGGGAATTGGAACTCTTTAGTTACCAAATTCAGGAGGGGATTCGAAATATCTCTGAGATAACCCGGCCATTCCAGTTTGACGAGATGTTGGAGAAACTCTTCTCAAACTTCTGTGTTGGAAAATAGGGGGGAGAAATGAATCAGTATCTCTTTTGGGAGTGGGTAAAAGATAATTTTGAGTGTCTAAAACTAAAAAAGGTAGCTCGGAAAGCGGCCCGGGAACGACGCCGGGCGATGAAGAAGCGGGAAGTAGAGAAGCATCGGAAAAATATATTGGCAAGGGAAAAGAAGCAGTGGAAAATGGTCCCCCGGAAAGAGGTGGACCAATTGATTAAGTCGATAAAGTTGAACCCGGAGAAGTTTATTTTTGTGTATGGCCCCCCAATGTCTGGGAAAACCTACTTAATGGAGCAACTTTTCACAAAAATTCAGCGGGAGAAGCGGGTTGTAAAGGTTTTAAAGACAGTTTTTGGAAGGTGTGAGAAAAAAGCCCCCGCTTTCCATCCAAAATATATCAATTTCCGAAGTTTCATTGTCAATTCAATTACCGACTTGGAGTTGGCATTGGTAAAAGCCCCCATCCCCTTTGGAGAGGAGGAGATTACCCGGATTAGAGAGAGTGGAAACCTCTTCTTTGGACTGGAACAGGAGTTGAAGCGGATTTATAAAGAGAAGGGAACAAAGGTTCTGTTAATTGTAGAGGAGTTGCAACTATTGGATGGGGTTCCAACCCCGGCGAAGAAAAATATGATGGACGCTTTCCTCCACTTTTTAATTCGAATTGGAACTGAAACCGATTACGCCCGGGTTGTAATCTCTGCCCCGTATAAATTTTTTATCACCCGCTTTTACGAAGATTCCCTCTTCCGGCAACGGGGAGAGTTTTTTAAAGTGGAGCACCTTAGCTACGACGAGGTGAAGAGTTTAATCCTTTTCTACTACCCAGATACCGAAGAGTTGGTAATTAAAAAGGTTTGGGATGTGTTGGGGGGATCGTTGCCAGACCTTTGGAAATTTATAATGAAGGGGTGGCATTTAAAAATTGAGGAGAAGGGGATTAAAGGGTGGCTGGCAAAACGGATTCAGGAGAAAGAGGAGGCAATTCCCCTCTCCTCCGCCGAAGAGTATCTGGATAAAGAGATTCGAAAGGCGGCTACCGAAGTGAAAAAGGTAGTTTTGGAGCGGTTAAATGAGGAGGATATCCCTATCTTTATCTCAATGGTGGAGGATATCCTCAAACGGGGAAGCTACATACTCTCTTTGGAGAAACGGCACCAATTGGGGATTGCCCGGAAATTGGCTGAGGAGAGTATCTTCTTTTTCGATCCAATTGAGATGAGTGTAAGGGGGAGTAAACGGCTTTACGAGAAGGGATTGGAAAAAGTTTATAAAAATTTGTAACTCTCCTCTCCAGCTCTGTAGGAGAGTTCTTTAAAAGGGGGAGAGGATATCTCTGGAACGGAACAGGGGGAACAAAAGGGGCGAGGGAGGGGACAGAGTCCCCTTTTTTCCCATTTAAAAACCCATTTAAAAAATGGGACCCCGAAAAGAGGGGGGGGTTGGAAGGGGTTTTTGGTAAAATTTTTCCAAAAAAGGGGTTGCAATGGAGCATAGCGGTAGTTTAATGGATCGGATTTGGCTCTTTTTTGGTTTTTTGGGCCACGACCAGACAGTTCAATTGTTGGTGCACTCCCTAATTGCAATGGGGCTCTCTCTTTTAGTCGCCCGGTTGGCAACCCGGAATTTGCAAATTGTCCCCCGGGGGTGCCAGAATGTGATGGAAGCGGTGGTTCAAGGAATTCTCTATATCGGAAAAGATGTGGCCAACGAGAAGATAGCCCGGAGATACCTTCCACTGGCAGGGGCATTGGCAATTTTTATCTTTTTTGGAAACTTAATCGGGATTATCCCCGGATTTGAATCCCCAACCGCCAATGTAAATTTGACGTTAACCCTCGCTCTTTTAGTATTCCTCTACTACAATTGGGAGGGGATTAAAACCCAAGGATTAGTCCACTACATTGCCCATTTTGCCGGGCCCAATAAATGGTTGGCACCCCTGATGTTCCCAGTGGAGGTTATCTCCCATATCTCCCGGATTATCTCTTTAGCATTCCGGCTATTCGGGAATATTAAAGGGGACGACCTATTCCTATTGGTCCTCCTATTTTTAGCCCCTTGGTTTATTCCATTGGCCGGGTATGCGTTGTTAACTTTCTCAGCCTTCCTCCAAGCATTCATATTTATGGTCCTCACTTATGTCTACCTTTACGGGGCTGTTACGGGTCAAGAAGAGGCTCTCTAACGGGGAGTTTCTCCCCTACTTTATCACTGGGGAGCGACACTACTCTTTTGAAGAGCTCCAGAGAATTTTTGTCAACTCCAACCCCGCTCTCCTCTGTTTCCGCAGATTAACCCTGATTCCGGAAAGGGAGATTTTGCAATTTTTGGAGTGGGTAACCCAGTTGGGGGGGGTTCCAATTCTCCACTACAGGAACTGGTTTAAAGGGGCGGAGAAATGGGTTGCTGGGGTTCACCTCTCCTCCTCCCAATTGGATTTGGCCCCTCAATTCCGGGAAAAAGGGTTAATTGTAATTGGTTCTACCCACTCAATTGAAGAGGTGAAGAGGGGAAAAGGGTGCCACTTTATCACCTTTAGCCCAATTTTTGATTCAAAGGGTAGAAAGGGGTTGGGGGTAGGAGTTTTGGACGAGGTAGCAAAATACCATTCCGGGATTTTTGGATTGGGGGGGGTTACTGGGGAACAGGAGGTGGAGTTGTTGAAAAAATCCCCGGCAATTGGGTTTGCCAGTATCCGCTATTTCCACCGCTACCTTTAATCTTATTTGAGAATGAATCCCAGTGGGGAAGAAATTTTAGCTTTAGTGGGTCTCTTTCAATTTTTTCCCTCCTTTTTTTATTCCCGCTGGAACCGCTGGAAATTGGATTCGGGGGGGTAGACTGGCTAAGCTATCCAATTTGTTGGCCATCTGCCGATAAAGAGGGAAATTTACTTATAATTTAGAGGAGAAATTTCAATCCTCATCCAATTTATACCACTTCTAATTGGAGATAGAGTGAGGAATTATTGGAGAGATAATAACTACTTTTTTACTGGAACCTAAGCTAAAAACTTTGTTATAAGGATATCGATAGATTTGGTGGTGGTCCCGGCAGGACTCGAACCTGCGACCTCTACCATGTCAAGGTAGCGCTCTAACCAACTGAGCTACGGGACCGGTTGAGTCGGTTAAAATTCTAACAAAACTTCCTCCCAATTGCAAGGTCCCCTTCCATTGGCTCTCTCTCCAATTGGACTTTCCTTTTGAAGGGAGAATTCCTTCCTTTAAAAGAAAGGGGACAAAATTGCGATGGAAATTGTTGGGATACTCCCTATCCCTAAACTACGGCAACCCTAACTGCTAACCCAATTGCCAACGGATTCTGGCTTTAAAACAATGTCTGCTGATAAATAGCCACTCTTACCCCATCTATTCGAAAGGTTGTGCCCAACCTTTTATTAACATAAAAATTCCCAACGGAGATAAACTTCCTCTCCAATCCGTTAGCCCGTTATATCCCTACCGGTAAATCCGAGGGCTTTACGACAGTTTTTCGTAATTTGGGGAGAAGAGGAGAGGGAGAAGTTACTATCGGAAATCACTGGAACTCCCCTAGCTAAATCGTAGATTATAGTCAGGGGTCCCCGCTTCACAGACTCTCTTATTAGAACGTCTCCACCGGCTCCACGGGCTGTTCTACCCCTAATTTCGGCAACTCTGTTATTGTTGCTTTGGGGCTTAGTTATCGCTTCTTTTGAAGTTATTGTCTCCCAAAGTGCTTGCTAACCCAATACCA
>JBDONQ010000091.1:0-3517 GCA_039831255.1 Campylobacterales bacterium | reverse complement strand
TGGGGAGGGCTGGAATTCCACTACTGGAGCGGGGGGATGTGGTATCCCCAACCCAGTTAAAAGTTTACCCCCGGACATCTTTTCCAAAATGCTCCTTTCTTCGAAAAAACTTTCCCAGTAAAAATTAAAAGCCTCTCAAACCCAAATAAGAGGTCGGAAGAGGGAGAGGGGGTTAAAGGTTGAAGGTTAGTCTTTTCTGTCTATAAAATTTTGTTTTTTTCCTCAAAATCGGATAAAAGAGAAGATTTTTAGTAAAACTTTTTGAATCCGGTATTGGATTATCAATTATTTTTTAATACAAAAACTTAAAAAGTAGCGATAGCCGAGCTCCAAAGCAACAATACAAAGTCACGAACAGAGAGGGAACAGGCCGTTGAACCTGTGGAGACGCTCTGATAAGAGAGTTTGTGAATCGGGAAACCCTAACTATAATCTCTGATTTAGTTAAGGTAATTTACAGCTTTTTAGCAATCCCCGCCGAAACTATCGCTTTTTAAGGGGGTGATGGTCTATAGACCCCGCAATGAAGGGAAGAGAAAGGCCGAATTAATCGGAAGCTTTTTGATTCTCAATATACCCTTTTAAAATTTTAATAGGAGCACCGCCGACATTTGCAATAAAATAACTCCTACCCCCCAATATCTCCTGAGAATTTTTTGAATAGAAGATATTTTTTTCTTTGTTTGAAATGCCTTTTAAGAAATTGACGATTTTTGACAATGCAAGTCTCCGCGGATATTCAATAACTAAGTGCAAATGGCCCGGTTCTCGATTAAATTTAATTAACTCATAATCTATTTTCTACAGATATTGTAGGACACTTCTTCTATTGTTTTTAAATCTTTTCTGACAAAGATTTTTTTGCGATATTTTGGAGTGGAAACAAAATGAGCGTCTGAAAAATATTTTACGTCTCCTCCATCTGGATTCTTTAGTTAAAGTTATACCCCTTAACATTCGTTTTAAATTTTATCCTACAAAAGAGCAAGAACGATTTTTAGAACGAGAAGCGGGAAATATAAAGTAATGGCAATAAATATGGGCTTAATCGACTTGATAATCAACCTACTTTCCATTAATTAAATTATCTTACGTTTGGGGAATAATATCAGATAGAATATAGGCTCGTCCTCTATCTAAAATAACCTATAACAGAGATTGCAATACTCCAATCAATTTACCAAAAGAGGGTCTAAAGCAAGTAGGGGTGGAATCCTCCGAGCTTATGCCTGTGGAAATAGCTCTGGCGGTGTCTGTTTATACAGACTAGTCGTCTGCCGATGAAGCAGGAAACTCCACCATATAGGGGGTATATCCCAGAACGGAAGAGCCACTGGAGAAGGGGTAGGGGGGTTAGAGGGAAGCGGTGTAGAGGAGGTATTCAAAAATCCGCCAAGTCATCTTTGTATCCTCCAACGCGTTGTGATATTTAATCTCCTCCGGGGAGATTTTTAAAAACTCTTGGGCTACCTCCTCTAATCGGGGATTCTTTTTAATCGGAAATAGATCGATTGAGAAGTACATTGTGTCAAAAATTGGGGTTTGGAGGATAGGGGGAAAGTGGCCGACCCGCTCCAACTCCCGCCGGACCACCGCCAAATCGAAAAGGATATTGTGGCCCACTATTAAATCCACTTCTTGGAACAGTTTTAAAAACTCCTCTTTTATCTCTTTAAATTTGGGTTTATCCGCCAATTCTGAAAGGTCGATTTTGTGGACCTGTTGGGCCTCTTCCGAAATAGCTGTCTCCGGATTTAAGAGTTGATACCTCTCCTCCACCAACTCCCCCCCTCTCTCCCCGATTTTATACTCCAAAAAGGCAAAAGAGATTATATATCCATCCAAATCGGTGGTCTCAGTGTCAAAAATCCCAACCCGCTCTATTCGGTACTGATTTGGAACTTGGAGAAACCCCTCCCGGAACTCCCGTAACACCTCCTTTGAAGAGAGGAGGGCTGAAATTGGAAGGGGTCTCAATCGCTCCATCTCCCCTTTCAACTCCAGCCATACCGAGACCAGATAGTCAACGTAGTTTCGAAATAGATACCCCTCTTTCAAATCCTCCCGAACCCGTTTCAGGAGATACCCTTTCTCCCGGCTAATCCCTTTTAACCCCTCTTCAATCGCCCCTTTGTTAAAAACTGTAGCCCGCCGGAGGACTCTACTCTTCCCCGGCAATCTTTCTAAAATCTGGTCCCCCCAATTCTTCAACTACTGCCCCCTTTTCCACTCTCTCCCTTTGGAGTGGTCTCCCCCCTCAATTTCCGGAACTCCTTTAAAACCCGGTTTGCATGCCCGTTAGCCCGGACATTTCTGAACTCTTTTACAATTCTCCCCTCCGGGTCCAGAATAAAAGTGGACCGGATTACCCCCTGATACTCCCGGCCGTAACTCTTCTTCACCCCCCAGACCCCCAGCCTCTTCATCAACTCCAACTGTTGGTCGCTCAGTAGAATTACCCCAAGCCCCCTCTTTTCAATAAATTTCCGGTGGCTCTCCGGGGAGTCGGGGCTCACCCCCACTACAACTCCCCCTAACTCTTCAAACTCAGTTAGCAGTTCGGTAAATTCCACCCCCTCTGTAGTGCATCCGGGGGTATTGTCCCTTGGGTAGAAGTAGAGAATTACCCACCTCCCCCGAAGGTCCCGGCTACAGATTTCTACCCCTTCACTATTTGGAAGGCAAAACTCCACTTCCTCTCCAATTAAACTTCTTTTACTCTTTCCCATCTCTACACCTTTTCCGACTCTTTAACCTCCCCCCCTTCCCTCTGCTCTCCAGCCACTCTCTTCCCCCGCTTCTCCTTTGGAAGAAGTGCCCGCTCCAGCACCTCTTCAATCCGTCGGACTGGAGTAATTTTTAATCCCCCTTTTACCTCTTCCGGCAACTCGTCGATATCCCGCTGATAATTTTTAACCGGCAATAGCACCTCTTTTATCTTCGCTTTGTAAGCGGCTATCAACTTCTCCCGAATTCCCCCGACCGGCAACACCTCTCCAGTTAGGGTAATCTCTCCGGTCATCGCCAAATCCCCCCTCACCTTTTGGCCACTGAAGAGGGAAGCTATCGCTGTTGTTAACGCAATTCCGGCACTGGGTCCATCCTTTGGAATCGCTCCCTCCGGCACATGGATGTGGAGATTGTATTGGGAGTAGATTGGAACCCCCCTCCGCTCCCGCTCCGCCGGTTTCAATTTCCGGGTATCGATTAACGTTTTCACTAAAGTAAATGCGATATGGGCAGACTCCTTCATTACATCCCCCAGCTGGCCGGTAATTGTAACCCCCCCTTTCCCCCGGTATTTCACCGCCTCAATCCGGAGGGTATCCCCCCCAACTGGGGTCCAAGCCAACCCTTGAACCACCCCTATTTTCGGTTTTCGGTCAATCGGTTCAATCCCAAAATACCCTTTCTCCAGATACTCCTTTAAATTCCGAATTGTAACCCGAATCTGCTTTTTCCCCTCCAAAATCTCCAGTGCCCCCCTCCGCATAATTTTTGCAATAATCCGTCGGAG
>JBDONQ010000066.1:0-3536 GCA_039831255.1 Campylobacterales bacterium | reverse complement strand
CCAATTCCGTAGTAGAATCGATTCCGATACTTTAAAAATTGGAGGGCCCCGGTGTAGCAGTGGAAAATCCCCTCAATCTCCGGGTGGGCTTCCACAATTTTACAAGTATCCTCCACCGCATCCCGGGTATGGATTATTACCGGTTTTTTGTACTCTTTAGCAATTTCCAACTGTCGGTGGAACAGCTCCCTTTGCTGGACCCGCTCCTCCTCCCCCTTTCCCCAGTAGTAGTCGAGGCCTATCTCCCCAACTGCAACACATTTTGGGTGGGTGATATAGTCCAGTAAATACCGGTCGGAGTAGTTGAAGATATCGGCTGGGTGAACCCCAACCCCAAAATAGATTTGGGGGTATCTCTCCGCCAATTCCACCGCCCGGGGAAGGTCTGCCGGGTCTGCGGCAGGAATTACAAAGAGTTTAACCCCCGCTTCATCTGCCCTCTTTACTATTTCATCAACCTCCTGTTGATACTTCCGGTTGTCCAAATGGCAATGGGAATCGACCAACATCTCCCTCCTCCTTAACTAAAAAGTTTAAACCCCGGACCAGGGGTAAAATAAGCCACAACAACCCCCCATTATATCGGAGAATATTACCATACTTCCGGAATCCTCCCAAATCCCCTTTAATTCAACCTTTATATATTAGAGAGGAGTTAGGGGAGAAGGTTACTATCCTTTAGAAATTGAAACCGGAGGAGGGGAGGGGAAGCTCTCAACAGGATGAGGGAGACCTCCGGGGAAGAGGGTTGCCGGGGTGAATTTAAAAGAGATTAAGTAGGAGACTAAAACTACACCAATTGCAGTCGGGACAATTACATTATAATCGTAAGTAGTCTCCAACGCCAGCACCACCGCTGTGAGGGGAAGTCTCATATTGACCCCCATAAAAATACTGGCCCCTATCCCAGCAAAATAGAACGGCTCCACTTTCCAAGGGAAGAAAAGGTTTAAACTCTCCCCAAATCCGTATCCAATTAGGGCTCCAATACTCATTAGCGGGACAAAAATTCCCCCGACTCCGTTGGCGTAAATTGAGATTGTGGTCCCCACAATCCGGAGGAGGACAATAACCCCAATCATCCAAAGGGGGAAGTGGTTGGAGTCGTTGATTAAAATTGCCACCACTTCGTGGCCACTGAAGCCGGCGTAGGGGGAAAGATAGAGGATTGTTCCAATCACCCCCCTCCAATTAACGCAAAAATCCAGTTCCGGAGTTCTGGGTACCGGGCTACAATTTTCCGGTTTAAAAAGGAGAGAAGCCGGTCCCGGAGGGAGAGATAGAGGAGGATCCCAATTGTAATTATCGGGATAAATAGAATTGTCCCAATTATATATCGATAGTGGAGGAGTTTCCCAACGGAGTAGTTGAAAATTGGGGGTTCCAGAAACAGGGAGGAAATAGCGAAGGCCAGAACACTCCCAAAAATTATATAAAGGGAGAAGTAGTTAAAGAAAGGAGTAGGCGACACTCTCAATTGCAAATGTAATTCCAGTGACTGGGGAGACAAAAATAGCGGCAATACCGCTACTGGCCCCAATTCCCAATGCCACTTTTAGTAACTGCTGAGGTAGTTTTAAAAAGGAGTGGATTTTTGATGCAACTATCGCTCCAATTGCGGTGGAGGGCCCCTCATTCCCAATTGCAAAGCCACTCCCAATTGAAAGGGCAGAGGCGATAATTTTCCAGAAAAGGTCTCGGATTTTAAATGTCAGTCGATTCTGCTCAATCCCCTCGGCGATTTCCCGGACCCCATACTCTCGGGCGGCCGGATACCGGCTAATAATCCAGTTTACCGCTAAAATTGAGAGGATTGGGGCCAGATAAAGGTACCAAATTGGGAGGGTTGGGATTGTGTCAAAGGGGTTTCCAAAGTAGAGAAGGGTGGAGCCCCCTCTACAGAGGAGACTGTAGAGGGTTACCAGCCCCCAGATATTACCCCTACAATTAAAGCTAACAGGAGAAGTCTCCCAATTACCAACCGGTGCCCCGCCTTAGCCCCCTATCCAGAGCTCTTTTACCCCTCCCACCAAAAAGAGGGAGGCTACGGCCCCAATTACCAATCCCATTAACCGGGTAATAATTTTAATTCCGTGGACCCCCAACCCCCGGGAGAGGGTGGCGGAGTACCGGAGGGAGAGGTAGACGATGCCACTATTGATTAAAATTGCGATTAACAGCATACTCTTCTCCGGAAAGGTCTCCGCCTTCTGGCTCAGGACAATTGTGGTGGTAACTGCCCCCGGTCCCAATAGGATTGGAATTGCCATTGGGACAATAGAGACATCCTCCTTCTCAATTGCCGCCTGATGCTCCTCTTCACTCCCCTTTGTCGGGAGCATCTCCCGCCCTTGAATCATATGGATAGCCATTAACATTAAAACTATTCCCCCTATCACTTTAATCGACGGAATATTTATCCCAAATAACTTCATAATCGCCCCACCCCCTACCATTGTAATAATTAACCCGACCAAAACCGTTAACGAGGTCCGTCGGGCCACCTCTGGAATCTCCCGGCACTCCACAATTGAGACCAGAATCGCCGCCGCCGCCAGCGGATTTAAAATTGTCAATAGAGAAATTGTGTAAAAAAAGAGTTGCTCCATTTTTTCTCCTTCTCTGCTAAAAAAATCTCCCGCTTCCCTTTAAATTTTACTTCAAAAAAGGGGAAAAGGGGGAGTGGAAAAGTTGATATAATTTGCCCCAATTCTGAGAAATCCTCAAAAAAAGGTAAACCCGATGGTATTGGTTATGCGGGTAGGAGCAACTGAGCAGGAGATTCAAGAGACTGTGGAGCAGATTAAAAAGTGGGGTCACGAAGTGAGCGTCTCCCGTGGGGAGAAACAGGTAATTATTGGGGTAATTGGGGATAAGACTGATTTATTGGGGAAGCCCCTCAACACCCTCCCGGGGGTTTCCAAGGTATTGGAAGTTTCAGCCCCTTACAAACGGGCGAGCCGGGAGTTCCATCCGGAGGATACGATTATTGAAGTAGAAGGTGTGAAAATTGGAGGGGGGCACAAAGTGGTAATTGCGGGCCCCTGTAGTGTCGATAAATTGGAGAATGTAATCTATTTGGCAAAAGTGGCAAAGGAGAATGGGGCCCAGATGTTGAGGGGGGGGGCTTACAAACCGAGGACCTCTCCTTACAGTTTCCAAGGCCACGGGGAGGAGGGGTTAAAAATGTTGGCGGAGGCAAAAAAGGAGACCGGCCTCCCGATTGTAACTGAGCTAATGAGTATCCCCGATATCGATGTGGTCTATAAATATGCCGATGTAATTCAGATTGGAGCCCGGAATATGCAAAATTTCCCCCTTTTAAAAGAGGTTGGGAAACTGGATAAACCGGTAATTTTGAAAAATGGGATTGCCTCCACTGTAAAAGAGCACTTAATGGCTGCCGAGTACATTATGAGCGAGGGGAATGAGCAGGTAATCCTCTGCCTCCGGGGAACCCGGACCTACGAACCGGCGATCCGGAACACACTGGATGTTACATTAATTCCGATTATGCAAAAGGTGACCCACCTTCC
>JBDONQ010000044.1:0-12269 GCA_039831255.1 Campylobacterales bacterium | reverse complement strand
CCGGGGAGTGGGCGTCACTTCCAAAAGTAATATCCACCCCCATCTCCTTCATTACCCCCAAAATCTTCTCCGACGGGTATTGTTCCCGAACCGGCTTCCGCCACCCGGCACTATTCAACTCCACCGCCACCCCCCTCCTTTTCGCCTCCTCCAGAACCGGGGCCACCAACTCCTCACATTTTATCGATGGACGGTACCCAAACACTTTTACCAAATCTATATGGCCAATAATTTGAAAATGGCCGCTCTTAACCATCTCCAATACCATCTCAAAATATTCCCGATAGACTTCATTCACATCCCGCTCCCTCCACAGGTGGATAAATTTGGGGTTATCAAACCCCCACCGGTCCAAAAAGTGGACACTCCCAATTAAGTAGTCCACTGGCCTTTCCAAAATTGGATTAAAAAATTTACTCCGGGGGGTAAAGTCCACCTCATACCCGACTAACACCTCTATCCGATGGCGATATTCGAAGGCCAGTTGCCGAATCTCCCGTTCATACTCCTCCAACTCCTCCCGGCCCATCCGGTACTCCTCATCAAAATACCAGAGGGGGGCGTGGTCTGCAAAGCCGTAGACATCTATCCCCAACAGAAGCGCCCGGTCCAGATACTCCCGGGGGGTTCCCACTGCGTGTTTACACCGGCTGGTGTGGTTGTGGAGGTCCACCAGCATCTCATCCTCCTTTTGCAATTTTTAGAAACTCTACCACTTTTTTCGGGTCTTTTTTACCGGGGGCCCTCTCGACTCCAGAGCTCACATCCACCCCATACGGGTCCAATTTTAAGATCTCCGGTAAATTTTCCGGGGTTAAACCCCCAGCTATTATCAATTTGGAGGTCTCCACCCCTTTAAACCACTCCATCGGAATCCGTTTCCCAGACCCCCCGTAAGTGGGGACAAAAGGGTCCACCAACCGATACCGGTCCCGGTAAATTTCCAAATCTTCCCCCTTCCGAACCCGGACTACCGGCAGAAATGGAACCTCCAATTGGGCCCAGTAGTCGGGGCCGGTCTCCCAATGGAGTTGGGCCAGTTGGGCCCCCACCTCCCGGACAATTCGGTTCACCTCCTCTGGGGGGGTCTTCACAAAGAGGGCCACCGGGGTTACAAATGGAGGAAGTTTTTCAACAATTTCCCGGGCCTTTTCCGGGGAGATGTATCGGGGGGAGTTGGGATAGAAGACAAAACCGATTCCATCCGCTCCCCCCTCTGCCGCTAAAAGGGCGTCGGAAAGGTTAGTAATTCCGCAAATCTTTACCCTCACATTGGACTCCTTCTCCAAATTTTCGGGAATTGGGATAAAAATTTACTATAATTTGCTCAAAATCAGTCTAAAAAGGAGCCCCGATGGGGAGATACTGGAGAGCTCTACCCCTTTCTCTGCTATTGGTTTTGGCCGGATGTAATGCCCCCTCCCTTCAAAATTTAGGTCTCGGGGGTGGGGTCGACACCGCCCAAATTAATCAAACCCTTCCGGCAGTCCGAAATTTTAAAGCCCATCCAGACCGGAATGCAATAGCCCTCACTTGGGAGGCCCTCCCAAAAATGGGGGGGTACTATATTCAGCGGTGGGATCCGGAGGGGCAGAGTTGGGTCGATGTAGCTACAATTCGGAATCCCTATAAAACTATATATGTGGACTCCGATTTAAAACCGAACCACCCCTACCGGTATCGGATTCTAGCTTTTACAAAGAAAGAAATTCCGGGGCCGTGGATAGAGACCTCTGGAAAAACCCTCCCCCCACCAGCTCCAATTATCCCAATTTACGCCCAACCGGTGGCCAGCGGGATAATTAAAATTATCTGGAGACCCCACCCCAATGAACGGGTAAATCAATATCTGGTCCAACGGTATAACGACACCGAAGCAAAATGGGAGGATATGGAGAGATTGGAACCCCGGTATAATGTGGAGTTTGTCGATACCGGATTAGAGGATGGAAAAATTTATAAATATCGGATTATTGGAATCACTTTTGATAATCTCTACACCTACCCCTCCAAAACGATTCGAATCTCCACCTATCCCCGTCCTCCAATTGTCTCTGATGCAGCGGCCAGTGTGGATAGGGCTAAAATGATTGTAATTAAATGGAGTCCGGTGCCGGGGGTTAAGTACTACAAAATCTACATTTCCGACTCCCCATCTGGGCCGTTTGAGTACTACGCCTCCACCCCAACCAACTCCTTTACCGATAAAATAAATAAAGATGGGTATAAGCGGTACTACAAAATAACTGCTGTGAGCCAGTTTGGAACCGAATCCCTACTGGAGAAGACTCCAGTTGTAATGGGGGAGACCCTTCCACCCCCAGCTAAACCGATTGTCTCCACAAGTCGGTTTGGAAATATAATCCAATTTGTATTGACATCTCCCGACGATCGGGCTGTAAAGTATTTAATTGTCCGGCGTCAAAAAATTGGGCTTTTCAATGAACAGGTAAAAAAATTTCTGGTCACTTCCAATAAATTTCAAGACAAAATCTCCCCCGATGCCACCTACATCTACGAAATTTACTCAATTGATGGGGCGGGGGTCCAATCTGAACCAGCAATTGTAAAGGTGGAATACTAATGCCCCACTTAATTTTAAAAGGGGGAACCCTTCCAAAATTACCAAAAGAGGTAGAGGGGGTAAAATTTCTATTTAAAGCTGGCCCGTTAATTGGGGTGGAGGTGGAGGGGGAACGATTTTTACTAAAACTTCTCCCCCGGGAGGGGGGGGAGGCTATTTTAAAATATGAAAAGCGGACCCGGCCATTGTTAAAACTGCTAAAGAGGGGGTATTTGGCCTTTTTAAAATTGAGTGGAGCTGAGGTGGTCCGGGAAAATGTGTTTGGAATTAAAGAGAAACCCCTCTCCCCCTACTTAATGAAAATTACCGACAATTTCTCCAATGTAAAAATAGTGGAGATTGGGTTTGGGAGTGGCCGGAACCTTCTCCAGCTGGCCCGGGAAAATCCCGATAAGATAGTTTTAGGGGTAGAGATTTACAATCCGGCACTTGAGCAGGTTCTCCGGCGGTTAAAAGTGGAGAGGATTGAAAATGTCCGAGTTATCAATTACGACGCCCGACTCCTCCTCTCCCGGATTCCCTCCAACCAACTGGAACAGATACATCTCCACTTTCCAATCCCGTGGGAGGAGAAGCCCCACCGGCGAGTTGTAAATCAACAATTTTTGGAGGAGGTGCTCCGGAGTCTGGAAGTGGGGGGGATTTTTTACCTCCGGACCGACAGCCCCCTCTATCGGGACTACACAATTGGGGAGCTACTCCAGTTTCCAGCAGTCCAATTTAATCTTAGGAAAAATTTCCGGTATAGAATTACTAGTAAATATGAGGCCCGATGGCAACGGTTGGGCCGAGATATCTACGATATAATTGTTAAAAATTGGGAGGAATCCCCACCGGTGGTAGGGTGGTATCACTTTAAATTTGAAGAGCCCCTCTGTAATTGGCAGTTTGAACCGATTCTATTTGACCGGTATTTAATCCATATTGAGCGGGTCTATCCGATTGAAGGGGGAGGGGAGTTGGTTCAAGGTTCCATTGGACCGTTTAACCGGGTGGAGCGGATTTTTATATTAAACCGCCCTTTTAAACAGAATCGGGCCTACTATTTCCGGCCCCCCGCCCCGGTGGAGGAGAACTATTTGGCCCATCAACAGTTGAAAAGGCTTTTCAAATGTCAATAATTGTCGCGGCCAGAGAGTTGACTTTGGGATACGATGGAAAAGTTGTAATTGATAAAGCCTCTTTTGATATTCAGAGCCGGGATTTTGTCTTTTTAACCGGGGTGAGTGGAAGTGGAAAAACTACAATTGTCCGGTCCATTTACGGGGAAGTGAAGCCAATTGATGGGAGTCTTCAAGTGGGGGGGTATGAGATGAAAAATATCTCCCGGGGGTCTCTCCGGGATTTGAGACGGTTTTTGGGAATTGTATTTCAGGACTACAAACTGGTCCCGGAGTGGACGGTGCTCCGAAATGTGACCCTCCCATTAATAATTGCCGGCTACGACCGGAAAAGTGCGGAAGAGAAGGCCCTCCACTATTTGGAACGGGTCCAAATGGCCGATAAAGCCGATAAATTTCCATACGAACTGAGTGGAGGGGAACAACAGCGGGTTGCAATGGTCCGGGCAATTATCCATGAACCGGTTTTACTGGTCGCCGATGAACCGCTGTCTGGGCTCGATTTCCATTCGGCCCAGTTGGTAATGGACCTCTTTAAATGGGCCCACGATTTGGGAATAACTGTTTTAATTGCGACCCACTCAATTCCGGAACATCTCCTCCCGGCAGAGTTAACAATTCGGCAACTCCAAATTGAGAATAGGAAGGTCAATGGGATACTATAAGAAGAGTGAGACAATCTTTAGCCATTTAACCCTAATTTTCTCATTGGTGGCGATTTTGGGGTCCCTCTTTTTCTACCAATTTTTCCAACAGGTCAATTTGGAGTATCAAAAAGAGTTGGTGGACCGGAGCTCAGTCGTAGTGGTCTCCGACGCCCCAATTAAAGAGCCCCCCCTTCCCCAATACATCTCAGCGGTAATACCAATTGACCCAGCCCCCCAAATAGAGCGGATTAAAGAGGAGTTTAAAGGAATCGACTTTTCAAAAATCCACCTCCCCTACTTCTATCGGCTCAAAATTAAAGGGTTGGCCAGCCCCCGGTTTTTGGAGTATTTAAAAGAGCAGTTAATGAAAAACCCCCATATTAAACGGGTTTTAACATTCACCTCTACCCAAGAGAAGATATTTAACTTAATCACAATTATCCACTACATTTCAAAAGCTTTTATGTGGTCCTCGTTAATTTTGGGATTTATGTTAATCGTAAAACAGTTGGAGGTTTGGAAACTCCGCCACGGGGAGCAAATTTACATTATGGAACTATTTGGGGCCCCCTTCTGGCTAAAAGGGGCGACAATTTTTAGAATCGCCTTTGTGGACACCTTTATCGCAATTGGAATTGTGGGAATTGGATCAATTCTCCTCCTAAACTCCACCCCAATTCAGATGTTGAAGGAACAGATGGGGATTCAACTCCACTTCAGTGTAGTTGGGGAGATGGCGTTCCTAATTTTGGTCGGCCTCTTAATCTCCCTCTCCTCTACACTAATTGTAATTAGGGGTGAGCAAGAGTGAAAAGGATAAAAGGGGTTTTAACGGGAATTTTAAAAGGGGGGTTAGCCCTTTTATTAATTGGGGGGGGCCCAACTGTGGGGAGTGGGGCTACATTGAAGAGAACCCAGCAGAAGTTGAAACAGACCGAGAAGAGACTCTCATACTACAACTCCCAACTGGGCCGGTTAAAACGGCGGATTGAAAAGCGGAAACGGGACTTAAAGTGGATTGAAGTGAAACTGGCCAAAACCCAAAAATTGATTAAAAAACTGGAGGCCCAGTTGAAAAACTCCTCCTCCCAAATTGAGGAGCTTCAACGGGAAAAGGGGGAGTTGCAACGACAGCTCCGGGAGATTGAGGGGCAAATTGCAAAATTTTTGTCGGAAAATTACTATTTGGAGGCTCAACAGTTGAAGGGGGAGATTTCTATCACCGATTTAATCAATTCTGCCCTCTACCGGCAAATTTCAAAGGAGTACTCTAAAAAAGTGGCCCAACTGGTGGGGGAAGAGCGACTTCTCCAGCAGAAAATCCAGAAAATAAACCGGAAAATCCGGGATATTTTAGTTAAAAAGCGGAAATTAGAGCGACAGAAAGCATATTTGGCAAAACTCCAAAAACGGAGGGAGAAGGAGTTGGCCCAATTGAAGGCCCAAAAAGAGGAGTATTGGAAAAAGATTCAGGAGTTAAAACAGAAACAAGCTGTTTTACAGCAGTTACTGGAACGGCTAAAAATTGTAAGAAAGAATCCAAAACAGCTCTCCAAAGCTCCCCGCCGGTTCCGGCACCTCCGGTTCACCTCCCCGGTCCGGGGGGTTGTGATTCAGCGGTTTGGGTCCTATATGGACCCCCTCTACCACATCCGAATCTATAACAACTCAATTGTAATTAAGACAAGACCCAATGCTAAAGTTCGAGCGGTGGAGAGGGGGGAGGTAGTTTATATCGGGGAGTACGGGGGGAAAAAGGTTCTATTTATAAAACACCCAAATGGGGTCTTCTCAATCTACTCCAACCTCTCCAAAATCTCCCCCCTATTGAAAAAGGGATCCAAAGTGAAGAGGAGGGAAGTAATTGCCCGGGTTAAAGATTCATTGGAGTTTGGGATGAGTTACAAAGAGAACTACCTAAATCCCCTCCGGTATATTAAAATTTACCAATAACCCTCCCCCTTTTAACTAAATTCGCCACTTAAATTGGAGTGATTAGAGGGAGATAGGTTTCCCCTGCCAAATAGGAGTAAAAGCTCTTCAGGAACGATAACCCGAATGGAAAGAGAAATTGAGTATCCCATTCCAACTAGGGAAGTGGTCAACGGAGACCCTTTAAAGCCGGGGGGCCAACTCCTCTCCGGTAGCAAAAAGGTGGGGTAGCTCATAGGAGAACCACTCCCTCTTTTCAGTATGGGGGAAGTTGAGATACTCCCCACCCCTAAACTACGGGAACCCTAACTGCTAATCCAATTCCCAACGGATTTAGGCTTTAAAACGATAGTTGCCGATAAATAGCCACTTTTACACTATCTATCCGAAAGGTTGATGCCCCAATTCTTTAGTAAAAAATTATCAACGGAAATAAATTTCCTCTCAAATCCGTTATCCCTTTATATCCCTACCGATAAATCCGGGGGCTTTACCGAGCTCTTTTGTAAAATCTCTCCACTGAACTACAATGAACCAATCCTATTTCCAATTACCCCTTGACAAAAATCCTTCCCTCTCCCTAAAAATAGGGGCGAGATACCAGTTTCCATTTCCCCCTGTCCCAGGGATTGGGTGGAACCCTCTCTTCAACTCTCCCTTTTTACAACTTTCCAGTGGCTTTTCCAATCTCCCGCCAGTTGGGGGCCAAACTTCGACCAATCTCTCCCCGGAAGTCGGTTGGGGAAATTATGTTGTATCGATTTCCAAAAAAGTGGAATTTGAGCCGATAGCTGTGGAGGAGAAGCCGGCTTGCCCCGGTCCAGTAAATCCTCTCCTGTTCCGGTAAAACCCGCCGGAGATACTGATCTCCCACATCCGGGGATACCCCGTAGAGGGGATCTCCAACAATCGGGTGGCCAATACTCCAAAGGTGGACCCGGAGCTGGTGCTGTCGCCCTGTCAATGGCTTCAATCGAACCAGTGTCACCCCCCCCTCCACCACCTCCAACGGCTCTACAATTGTAACCGCCTCCCGGCCGGTTGGGGAGATTTGAACTTTCACTTTTATTGCCGGGTCCCGATTTACCTCTATCGGTTTTTTAATCTCCAACCCCCTCTCCAAAACCCCCCAAATTAGGGCCAAATACTCCTTTTGAATCTCCCGCTCCTGAAAACTCCTCTTCAACTCCGATTCGGCGTATTTATATTTACTCCCGATTACCAATCCACTGGTCTCCCGATCCAGCCGGTGAACCAGATTGGCCCCGGGGCCGTAGAGTTTCCGGTGGTCATCCAACAAACTTTTGGTATTGGCCAACTTTTTCGGATGAATTGGAACCCCCGATGGCTTATCGTAAATTGCAAAGTGGGGGGTCTCAAAAAAGGGGGTTATTCCAAATCCATTGGGTTCAAAAAGGATACACTTCAAAATTCCCTTTCCCACTGCCCCTTTATTGGTCACCCGCTTCCCATTCAATGAGACCCGCCCCCGGTCAATTGCCCTCTTCCCCTCCCGGGGGCTCAACCCCACCACCTCTACCAAAAATTTTAAAATCTTCTGCTCCCCCTCAATTAAAAACTCCCGCTCTACAAACCCCATTTCACCTCTTCAATTTAAAAATTGTCCCGTATCCGTAGTAGTCCAAAAACCGAACCCCATCCTCTTCCACCGGGACAATAGAAATTGTGATATTTTTTACCCCATCCCCTTTTACCGCCAACGTTTGCTGTTGCAACATTCCAATCACCTGCTGAATTGGGTCAATAGGTTTAATTTGGGAGTAGAGATCCTTTTCCGCCACCCGAACCGATCCGTAGGCAATAGTAATAATTGAGTGGGGTTCCGGAACCTCTCCAAAGCTCAAAATCTGCTCCTCCAATTTCTTTGCCATAGAATCTCCTTTTTCGCTCAAAAATTGAAAATGGATAGAAAACTATATCAAGATATAATTCCCTATCAAAAAGGAGATGAGATGGAGCGGGAGAAGTTTGATTTAATTGTAATTGGAGCCGGTCCAGCTGGGTTAACAGCGGGGCTTTATGGAAGTCGATTGGGGGTTAAGACTGCAATTTTTGAGAAATTGAGCCCCGGAGGGGCGATTACTCTCAGCAGTGAAATCGAAAATTATCCAGGGGTTTGTGAGGTAAAAGATGGGCTCTCTTTTATGGAGTGTTGGAGCGAACAGGCGACCCGGTTTGGGGCCCAGTTAAAATTGGAGGAGGTTCTGGAGTTAAAAAAGGAGGGAGATCTATTTTTAGTAAAAACCTCCGGAGGGGAGTATCAGTCGATTGCAGTAATTGTGGCAACTGGTTCTACCCATCGGAAAGCTGGATTCAAAGGGGAACAGGAGTTCACAGGTCGGGGGGTCAGTTATTGTGCCGTCTGCGACGGATTTTTCTATAAAGGGAAACCGGTGGCAGTTGTGGGAGGGGGGGATACCGCGTTGGAGGAGGCCCTCTACCTCTCAAAAATTGCTGAAAAAGTCTATTTAATCCATCGGCGGGACCGGTTCCGGGCCGCCCCGGCGACCCAAAAGCGGGTTTTTAATACCCCAAATATCCAAATTCTCTGGAACACCCGGGTAAAAGAGGTGAGGGGAGGGCAGTTTGTGGAAGAGTTAATTTTAGAGCGAGAGGGGAGAGAGGAGATTTTAAAGGTGCCGGGGATCTTCGTTTTTGTCGGAATGAATCCCAATACAAAACTGGTGGAGGGGTTGGCGGAATTGGACTCCAACCGGCAATTGAAAGTAAACCTTCGGATGGAGAGTTCCCTGCCGGGGCTATACGGGGCTGGGGATATCCGGAGTGAAAGTGTCCGGCAGGTGGTGGCCGCCGCTGGAGATGGAGCTGTAGCGGCTATTAATAGTGTTAAATACATTGAAAATTACCGGGGAGAATAGTGGCTTTTTTTAGCAGAGTGGTAGAGAAGGGGAGGGAATTTCTCTCCAATCTCCCAATTGGGTGGGAATTGGGGAAGCGGGAGTTGAAGGAGAGATATCAAGGGACTAGTCTTGGACAACTTTGGCTACTCCTCTCCCCACTGGTGCTAATCTTTATCTACACAATTATCTTCTCCGACTTTATTGGAATGCGGTTAAATATTTCCAATAGCCGGTACGCCTACAGTATCTATCTAATCCCGGGGTTGTTGAGCTGGAACTTCTTTAGCACAATTCTCCTCCGGTTTACCAGCCTCTTAATTGAAAAACAGGGGTTAATTAAAAAGGTTCCTCTCCCCCCCTATCTCTACTATATCGGGGCCTTTCTCCCTGAACTATTAATCTACTGGATTGGGTTGGGGTTGGGGATTCTCTTTTTATTGGCAGTGGGCCATTCGGTGGGCCCAAACTTCCTCTGGTTGCCATTTTTAACGGGAATTTTAGCCCTTTTTGCAGGGGGATTAGGGGTAATTTTCTCCCTTTTTACCCCCTTTTTCCGGGATTTAAAGGAGTTTGTAAATATTTTAACCCAGCTCTGGTTTTGGGCTACCCCAATTATCTATTTAAAAGAGATGCTCCTCTCCAAACTTCCCCTCTTAATCTACCTAAATCCCCTCTACTATTTAATTGATCCCCTCCAGAATTTATTCCTCTACTCCCAATTCCAGTGGAGGGAGGTGGGAATTGGGGCTCTAATCGCAATTGGAACCGCTGGAGTAGCCGGGGTTCTCTATAAATTGTTAATCCCCGAAATTAAGGATCTTCTATGAGGGATGGGGTGGCGCTGGAGGTTAAAAATTTGACAAAGATTTTTAAACTCTATCGCCACCCGGCAGATCGGTTAAAGGAGATTTTTTTTCGGAAAAGACTCCACAAACTCTTCTACGCCAATAAAAATATCACTTTCTCATTGGGGCAGGGGGAAACCCTCGGAATTATTGGGGTAAATGGTGCTGGAAAGTCAACCCTTTTAAAGCAGATAGCAGGGGTTTTGGAGCCCACTTCTGGGGAGATTTTCCGGTATGGTCGGGTTACTTCCCTGTTGGAGTTGGGGACTGGGTTCAATCCGGAATTAACCGGTCGGGAAAATATCTACTTCAACGGTTTGTTAATTGGGATGGGGAAGGGGGAGATAGAGGAGAAAATGGAGTCGATAATCCAGTTCAGTGAATTGGGAGAGTTTATTGACGAGCCGTTGAAGAGTTACTCCTCTGGAATGGTGATGCGGTTGGCCTTTTCAATTGCAATCCACAGCACCCCAGATATTTTAATTGTGGATGAAGCATTGAGTGTTGGGGATGCCCACTTCAGTGCCAAATGTACCCGGGAGTTGAAACGGCTCAAAAGGGAGAGATTGAGCACAATTTATGTCTCCCATGATTTAAACTCTTTAAAACTCCTCTGTGATAGGTTAATTCTCCTCCACAAAGGGGAGATTTTGGAGGAGGGAAATCCGGAACAGGTGATAAACCGATACAACTTTTTAATCGCCCAACTAAACCAGCAGGAGGGGTTAGAGTTGAGGACCACCGCCGATTACGGAACCTTTGAAGGGGAGATTTTAAAGGTGAGGGTGTTTGGGGTGGAGTCGGAGGGGGAGGTGATTGCCAGTGGAGAGGAGGGGGTTGTGGAGGTGGAGTTCCGGGCAAACCGGGGATTGGAAGGGGTGACAGTAGGAATTTTAATCCGGGACCGGTTTGGGCAGGATATCTTTGGAACCAATACCTACTATCTTCAACGTCCAATTTCAGCCCGGGAGGGGGAAGTGGTGAGGGTCCGGTTCCGGATGAGGTTCAATTTGGGACCGGGCCGGTACTGGGTCACCTCAGCCCTCCACACCGGGGAGAGGCACAACGACCGGTGTATCCATTGGATGGATAAGGGGGCAGAGTTTGAAATTGCCGGGGTGAAAGGGCCCCTTTTTACGGGGATTTGCCGGTTGGAACCGGTGGTGGAGGTGGAGAGAGGAAGATTTGGGGAGAAAGGAGAGCAATGACCCGGGAGGAGTTTGAGCAAATCGTTGAAGAGAGGGTTTCAAAAAAAGTTTTTAAGCTTCCAGTCCAGCAGTGGGAGCCAATTGAACTAAAGAAGAGGGAGTACACTCTCCGGGAGCTTTTGGAGATAAAAAGGCCCGAAGGGTTTGTAAGAGGGCTCTACCGGAAACTGCTAAAACGGGAGCCAGACCCGGATGGGCTTCAACACTACACCACCCTCCTCCAACAGCGGAAAATTACCCCCCTAGATTTGGTGGAGATGATTGCCACCTCCGCCGAGGCCCGGGAGAAAGGGGTAAAAGTGGAGGGGATTGACCCGGAGGAGGGGAAGGGGCTCCGGTTAAAATTGGCCAATCTCCGGCGGAGAATTAGGAGATTTTTCCGGAAAATTACCGGCCTCTGGACCACAGAGGAGGGGTTGATAAATTTGGGACAACGGGTGGACCGGCTGGAGGTTCTGTTCCGGGATTTAAACTCCATACTGGAGCGGATTCAGGAGCGGGAGCTGGAGGAGTTGGAGCGGGTAAGAAAAGAGATTGAAGCCCTCCACCGGCAGGTGGGCCATCTTTGGAAATTTGCCCCTCCAGAGGAGTTGCCCACTTTTTACCGGGAACCGGTTCCCTTCTCCCCTCCTCCTCCGGAGGGGGAGTATCAAGCTCTCCAGGATTTTTTTGTAAATTCGAAAGTGGTAAAACAGAAGTTGGAGGTGTACCGCCCTTACTTAATTAAAAAAGGGGAGGGGATTTGGGTCGACGCCGGGGCTGGCCGGGGGGAGTTTTTAGAGCTACTGGCTGAGGAGGGGATTGAAGGGGTTGGGGTTGAAATCCAATTGTCGGCGGTGGAGGGGTTGCACCGGAAAGGGTTGAGGGGGGTTTTAAGTGATATCAACTCCTATCTCCGGAGTAGAAGTGGACCAATTGGAGGGATTTCGGCAATTCAGGTGATTGAACATTTGGAGTGGGACTATTTGGAGGAGTTTATTGAGCTGGCCTACCAACGGCTCTCCCCGGGGGGGATTATAATTTTGGAGACCCCCAATCCGGCGGCCCCCC
>JBDONQ010000053.1:0-3575 GCA_039831255.1 Campylobacterales bacterium | reverse complement strand
CCAAAAGTGGAGAGCAGAACCCTTCCTCCAGAACTGAAGCAGATTTTAAAAATGCCCCCACCCCAGCAAAAGAGGGTTATTGCAAATCGACTCCACAATATTGTTGTCTATTTCGATTTTGACAGCTACATAATTAAACCGTCGGAGTTTCCAAAAATCGAACGGATGGCCCAATTGATAAAGTTGAACCCAAAATTGAAGTTTATCGTTCGAATTGAGGGGAATACCGACGAGTGGGGAACTGAAGAGTATAACTACGCATTGGGATTAAAACGGGCAATTGCAGTGAAAAAGGGGTTAATCGATTTGGGGGTCCTCCCCTCCCAACTGGTAACAATCAGCTATGGGGAGTTAAACCCGGTCTGTACAGCCCATACCCCGGAGTGTTGGGCTAAAAATCGCCGGGATAATTTTACAATGATTGAACCCCAATAGCCCTTCCCAACTCCTCCAAAATAGGGAGGATTGTTCTCCCTTTTTTGTGAAAATTGGGTTAAATGCCCAAGGAGGGGAACTCCATTATGGTAGAATACTTTTGTAACCCGTCGGGGGGTTAGGGAAGGAGTTGACGGGAAGGAGGCGGTGTGTTGTGGTGGAAGCGGATTCTATTCTTTTACATCGACGGCTTCAAAAATATGTCGCCGTTGGGGCAAAAGTTGTGGGTCATTATAATTATTAAGCTGGTTGTAATTTTTGTCCTGTTTCGGGTGTTCCTATTCCCGACCCTCGATTCCAAAATGGATCGGGAGGCCCAAAAGGAACTCTACCTGAAACATTTAACGGCACCAGCGGGAACCGGTGAAATTATTTCGAAAGGAGGGAAATGATGGACCACACCATCTCGATGGGGATGTTGGAGTGGGCCCGGGCACAATTTGCAATGACTGCCCTGTTCCACTTCTTCTTCGTCCCATTTACATTGGGAATGTCCTATTTAGTGGCATTCTACGAGACTATCTATGTTAAAACTGGGAAAAAGGAGTGGAAGGAGATTACCCAGTTTTGGCAAACCCTATTTGGAATCAACTTCGCATTAGGGTTGGCGACTGGGATTATCCACGAATTTGAGTTTGGGACCAACTGGTCTACCTACTCTTGGGTTATTGGGGATATCTTCGGAGCCCCATTGGCTATAGAAGGGATTGTGGCATTCTTTATGGAGGCAACCTTTGCCGCTATCTCCTTCTTCGGATGGAAACGGGTTAGTAAAGGGGTTCACTTAGCAGCCACTTGGTTACTGGCAATTGGGTCAAATCTCTCTGCCCTCTGGATTTTGATTGCGAACGGGTTTATGCAACACCCATCTACCGATTTTTACGAATTCTCTATCGAAAATGCCCGGGCAGAGATGACCGATTTTTGGGCACTAATTATGCAACCAGTTGCCCAAGTTAAATTTCTCCACACAATTTCCGCCGGGTACACCCTTTCAGCCCTCTTTGTGTTGGGAATTTCCAGCCTCTACCTATTGAAAGGGAAACATGTCGATTTTGCGAAAAAATCTGCGGCTGTAGCGGCGGCCTTTGGATTGATTGTTTCCATTTTTGTAGTGGTAATTGGGGATGAACATGCTTATGAAGTGGCCAATACCCAACCTACCAAAATCGCTTCAGCGGAAGGGCTCTATGTTGGGGAAAAAGGGGCTCCAATTGTTGCAATTGGGGTATCTAAAAATTTGGACCCCCGGGAAGTGGCTTCCAACGAAGAGGCTTTTGCATTTAAAATTGAACTGCCCCACTTACTCTCCCTGTTGGGGAAACGGGATTGGAACGCTTTTGTCCCTGGGTTGAAAGATTTGGTAGAGGGGAATCCAGAATACGGGATTTGGTCTTTTGAAAAACTCCGGGAAGTTGGAAAAGAGGCTATCGCCGATATGGAGAAGTATCACGAGGCGAAAGCTAAAGGGGATACCGCCGGAATGGAGGAGGCTAAAAAGGATTTCTACAAAGTTGTGGCTGAGGTGGATGGGGTTAAAGTTCGGAAAGCGGACCTAATTGGGTATGGATGGTTACCTGAAGATCCAACAAAACTCTACCCACCAGTTCCACCAGTCTTCTATTCATTCCACATTATGGTTGCATTGGGCTTCCTCTTTATCTTAATCTTTATCTGGGCTTACATCGCAATTGTAAAAGGGACCTTTGTCCAAAATCGGCTCCTCCAAAAAATCGCTGTCGCTGTAGTTCCCCTCCCTTGGATTGCGACCAGCTTCGGGTGGATGACTGCAGAGTTGGGGCGGCAACCTTGGACAGTTTTTGGGCTTCTTCCCACCAATCAAGCGGTAACCCCTATCGCTCTCCAAAATGTTCAAGCTACCTTCTTTCTCTTCTTAACAGCTTTTGTAATTTTGGGAATTGCAGAGCTAAAAATTCTGTTTACCGTTATCAAAAACGGACCTAAAGGAGCTCACTGATGACTTGGGCACCAATTACAGTGGACGCAACCCACTTCTATCTCCAAATCTATTGGTGGGTAGTGGTGGGAGTGTTGGCCGGACTTTTCCTACTGATGACCTTTGTACAAGGGGGGCAAACCCTCTTCCATCTGGCCCAAAATGAGAGTGAAGAGCGGGCGATGCTCAACTCATTGGGGCGGAAGTGGGAGTTGACTTTTACAACATTGGTCCTATTTGGGGGGGCCCTATACGCAGCCTTCCCCCTCTTTTACTCCATCTCCTTCGGAGGGGCCTACTGGGTCTGGATGCTGATTCTATTTGCATTTGTTCTTCAAGCGGTCTCTTACGAGTATATGAATAAAAAGGGAAACTTAATCGGAAAGCAGGCTTATAAAATTTTCCTCTACTTCAACGGGGTCGTTGGAATTGTATTAATCGGAGCAGCAGTAGGGACCTTCTTCACTGGAAGCAATTTCCATTACGACCCCACTACAAAAGTGTTGATTTGGGGATGGGATAAAAGTGTCCCAAATCTTCGGGGATTAGAGGCGGCTATCTCCTTTAGCCACGGGGCGTGGTTCAACTTGGCAATGGGGGTTCTTCTCTTTGCAGCAGCTCGGATTTTGGGGGCCCTCTGGTTGATTAATGACTTGGATGAGCACGACTTTGCCGATGTAATTGCCCGGCTTCGGAAAGTGATTAAAAGATGTTTTGGGGTGCTGTTGGTGGCGCTAGTAGTGATTCTATTTGGATTGGTAACTTTGAAAGGGTATGGATACGATATCCACGACCCGAAGGGGACAATTAAATTGGTGGATGGGAAATACCTCCACAACCTCTTCTCAGTGGGGGCGTTACCCCTAATTCTGTTCCTGTTGGGACTGGTGCTGTTTGTGGTAGGGGTTTTCCAATCTGGATTTGGAACTTCCAAACGGGGAATCTGGACCGGGGGAGCAGGAATCGTTTTAATTGGAATTGTTGTTTTCTTAATTGCCGGACTTCCCGGAACCGCCTACTACCCCAGCTACGCTGACCCCCAAAGTAGCTTAACAATTCAAAATAGTTCCGGTTCAAAGGAGACCCTTGCTGTAATGGCTTGGGTAAGTATCTCTGTCCCATTTGTGCTGGCCTACATCGCTTGGGTCTGGTATCAAATGAAAAAAGGTGGGCCAATTACCAA
>JBDONQ010000279.1:0-3589 GCA_039831255.1 Campylobacterales bacterium | reverse complement strand
AATTTAACAGGGGCCATTTGTCATTAACAATTTAAAGCCAGAATCCGTTGGCAACCAGGTTAGCAGTTGGGGTTCGGGTAGTTTAGGGGTGGAGGGTATCTAAAGTCTCCAATCTCCTCCGCTTACCGGGGCTTCCCCCCTATCCGGGGGAACCAATTGGAATTGGACGGGGGGGGTAACAGGTAATAGGCAATACCGGGTAAGGGTAATAGGGGCCAATTGTAAGGGGAGTAGTATCTCCCGGGGGAGGGGTAGTAAAGGTGTTGAAAATCTGGATAGTGGGAATAATACCCCCATCTACACCCTCCTCCCCAATGGTGGCCACTGCAAAAAATGGAACAAAGGGGAGAGCTATTCCCAATTCTATTTTAAACTCCTTTCTAGTTGGTTAATTGGGGTTCGGTTAACTGGAAAATTCGAAGGGGTTGCATCCCTTTTCCTCTTTTGTTATAATTCCGCCGGTTTCAGTCCCCATCGTCTAGCGGCCTAGGATCCCGCCCTTTCACGGCGGTGACACGGGTTCGAATCCCGTTGGGGACGCCACCATTTTTTAAAACGGTGAGGTAGCTCAGCTGGTGAGAGCGCCGGTCTCATAAGCCGGAGGCCGAGGGTTCGAGTCCCTCCCTCACTACCAGAGTTAAATCTCTCCGTTAAATTCCCCTGAAGCTCTATTAACTTCCTCTAAAGAAAATACTCCGCTCAAAATTAAAATTTTAAATGTTTTTCTAAAGAATGTTGAAAAAGTGGAAATTAAACTCCCCCAGTATAAATGGGGGAGCTTCCTGCTTCGTAAGCAGATAACTCGTAGACCACTCTATTAAGTGTTCCGCCGCCAGAGCTACTTCCACAGCCATTAATTCGGACTGCTCCAGCCCTACTTATTATTGGGTTAATTTGGTTATCGCTATTAAAATATTTTTAACAATTCATCGCCACTCTAAAGAGCGATGGTCTCGGCGGGGATTGCTAAACTCCCCTCCAATTTCCAATAATTTTTCTCCGAAAGAGAAGGTGAAATTCCCTCTGGGAATGGGGATTTTTAACGGAAGACTCTCCCTCTACCCCTTTTCCCCAATTTTAACGGGTTGGCCCCTATTTTTTTCAACTGGTACCCCTCCACTAATAGAGTAGCTTCTCTTCTTCAACTCTTTAATCGGTAACCCCGCTCCTTTACCACTTCTATCCGGTCCCGTCCCACCAACTCCCGGAGACGACTGATAAAAGTTCTAATTGAATTCTCATTGGGTTCCCTCTCCCCATAGAGGGTTTCATAAATCTCCTCTTTGGTCACCAGCTGCCCCCGTTTCCGGACCAGTAGGTCCAGTAGTTGCAGCTCTTTCCATTTGAGCCGAACCGGTTTTCCCCTTTTTAAAACTTTCCCCTCCAGCGGGTAGTAGAGGACCCAATTTCCCAACTCCACCACCTCTCCCCGGTAGAGCCGTCGGAAAATTGCTTTAATCCGCATCTCCAGTTCAATTAGCGAGAAGGGTTTCCGGATGTAATCGTCGGCCCCCAGTTGGAACCCTTTTACCAAATCTGCCTCCGAATTGAGGGAGGTGATAAAAATAATCGGAATTTCTGAATTTTGCCGGATAAATTTTGCCAACTCAAACCCATTACAGTGGGGGAGTTTTATATCCAAGAGCACCAAATCCACCAAATTTTGCAAAATTAGCGGGGTAATTCCCTCCCCATTTAAAACGGAGAATGTTTTATACCCCCGTCTCTCGAGGAATTCCGAGAGGGTTTTATTTAAAATTGGGTCATCTTCTACGATTAAAATTCTTCTCTCCACCGCTACTCTACCACATATTTGAATCCATTGTTGTATAGGGCTCGCTTTATCGCCTCTTGATGTTCATACCCCTTTGTCTCCAGGGCAATTGATACATTGGCTTCCCCAATTGCCAAATTTAGATCTGTCCGGTCGTACCCAATTGCAACAATATTGGCCTGCTCTTTTGCCAAAATTTCGGTTAACCGTTGAAGGGCCCCCGGCTTATCCACCAGTGTTACAATTAATTTCATTTTCCGGTAGGATTTGAGCAACCCCTTTTCAATAATTAAATTGAGCATCGTTACATCGATATTTCCCCCGCTAACTACAACCCCCACCTTCTTTGGGGAGGAGAATTTTATTTTGTGGTGGAGAAGAGCCGCAACCCCCACTGCCCCAGCCCCCTCCACAACAATCTTCTGTCGCTCCATTAAAAAGAGGATTGCATTGGCAATCTCCTCGTCGTCCACCTCTACAATATCATCCACCACCTCTTGAATTATCGAAAAAGTGAGGGGGTCAGTATTTTTAACTGCAATCCCGTCGGCAATTGTCTTCACATAGGTGCTATCTTGAACAGTTCCACTCATAAAACTGAGTCGCATTGCTGGGGCCCCCTTTGCGGTTACCCCAATCACCCGGATATATTTATTCAGTTGCTTTGCCGCAGACCCAATTCCGCTAATTAACCCTCCGCCCCCAATTGGGACAATTAAGTAGTCCAATTCGGGGACCTCTTCCAACATCTCCAACCCAATTGTTCCTTGTCCCGCAATCACCTGCCGGTCTGCAAAGGGGTGGATAAACTCCAACCCCTCTTCCTTCGCCAACTTCACCGCATACTGGTATGCTTCGTCGTAATTATCCCCGGCTAAAATAACCTCTCCCCCATACTCTTTTACCCCTCCAACTTTTGTCAATGGGGTTGCCTCCGGCATTACAATTTTTGCTGGAATTTTGAAGTAGCTGGCGCTGTAGGCGACCCCTTGGGCGTGGTTTCCAGCACTGGCGGCAATTACCCCCTTTTGTCGCTGTTCTTCGGAGAGGGAGGCGATTTTATTAAACGCCCCCCGGAGTTTAAAAGCCCCGGTCAGTTGGAGATTCTCCTTTTTTAAATAAATTTCATTCCCCACTTTTTGGGAGAGGACGGAAGCGTAAGCGAAAGGGGTCCGGTAGGTAATTCCTTTTAACCGCCGTTGGGCCTCTCGAATCTCCTCCAATGGCACCGCATTTTTAAAGGTCATAGAAGCCCTTCCCGTTTGCACCGGATATGTTCAACCATTAAGCAGTCGTCTTGATAAAACATCTTTCCAGCCCGTTTTGCAATCTGCTCTGCCAATTCATTCCGGATTCCCTCTTGAAGGAAGATACATTTAACCCCCGGCAGTCTTATCGCCTCCTCCACAATCGGGGGGACATCCTCACTTTTTCTAAAGATGTCGACAATATCCACTGGAAAATCTATCTCTTTTAAACTCCGATACACTTTTTCCCCTAAAATCTCCTCCTCCCGGGGGTAAACTGGGACAATTTTATACCCCTGCTCTTGGAGGTATTTGGCAACCTGATTGGAGGCCCGATGGGATTTTGGGGAAAGCCCCACCACCACAATCACTTTTGCATCTTTCAATAATTGGCACAATTCCGGTTTTGCCTGTTCAGCTCCGGGGAGAGAACATGCCTCCATCTTTACCTCCTTTTTAAAATGAATTGTATAATAGTTTCAATTCACTGATAAAGGGAGAGTTTGATAGTAAAAGGGGTGGTCAGTTATGACGGGAGTCGGTTTTTTGGGATGCAACGGCAGTCGGG
>JBDONQ010000075.1:0-3599 GCA_039831255.1 Campylobacterales bacterium | reverse complement strand
ATATTTGACCAGATTATTGTTGCAGTGGCTGAAAATCGAAATAAACAGCCGATGTTCCCCCTTTTCCAGCGGGTTCGAATGGTGGAAAAAGCGGTGGAGGGGTTGGAGGGGGTCCAAGTCAAGAGTTTCGACTCCCTACTGGTCCAATTTGCCGAGGAAATGGGGTGCAATGTAATAATCCGGGGGCTCCGGGCTGTTAGCGATTTTGAGTATGAACTCCAGATGGGGTACGCCAATAAGAGTTTAAATCGGGAGATTGAGACAATCTATCTAATGCCCAATTTGGAAAACGCCTTTATCTCCTCTAGCACAGTTCGGACAATTTTAAAATATAATGGAGATGTCTCCCACCTAGTTCCCCCTGCAATTTTGGAGGAGTTATGTATATTGCAATAGAAGGGGTCGATACCGCCGGGAAAAGCACTCAATTGACCCGGCTTAAACGGTGGTTCCCAGAGGCCCTCTTCATCCGGGAGCCGGGGGAGACCCCTGTTGGAAAGAGGATTCGGGAGATAGTTTTAACTGAGCAGTTAACCCCCCGGGGGGAGCTCCTCCTCTTTTTAGCCGATCGGGCTGAAACAATTGAGCAGGCGGTCCGGCCAGCATTAAGTCGGGGTCGGCTAATTTTTAGTGATCGTTCCCTCCTAAGTGGAATTGGATACAGCTTTCCCTTTTTCCCGCTCCCCCAACTACTGGAGTTGAACCGGTTTGCAACCGGGGGACTCTTCCCCGATTTGGCAATTTTATTAAAACTGGGCCGGGGGGAGCTGGAAAGACGTCTCCGGCTAAAAGAAGGGGATAGGATTGAGGGGAGGGGGGTGGAGTATCTCCTACAGGTTCAGGCCGGGATTGAAAAAGGGGCAGAGAAGTTGGGAATAGAGTTGGTCGTAATTGATGGGGAAAAACCGGTGGAAAAGGTAGAGAGGGAAATTTTGGAGGAATTGGAGAAGCGGTTTCACCTCTGGTCCGGGGTCCACCGGCGGGGTCTCTTCCGGAACCGGAAAGGGGAGAAGTAGTGGGCATTCGGGAGTTTTTTCGATTATTAAAAGAGGATTTAATGGTTGTAAAGAATCGGGATCCAGCTTTTAAAAATTGGGCAGAGCTTCCATTCTGCTACCCCGGGGTGGTGGCAATTCTCCACTACCGCTTAGCCAATCTCCTCTACCGGAAGGGATTCCGGTTGGTGGCCCGGGTAATTATGGGATGGGTTCAGTTTTTAACAAATATCGATATCCATCCCGGGGCCACAATTGGGAGAAATGTCTTTATTGACCACGGAATTGGGGTTGTAATTGGGGAGACCGCTGAGGTTGGGGATAATGTGACAATCTATCAAGGGGTCACATTGGGGGGGGTAACCCTAAACCCCGGGAAACGGCACCCAACAATTGAAAAAGATTGCATTATTGGAGCCGGGGCAAAAATTTTGGGAAATATCCGGATTGGAAAAGGGTCCAAAATTGGGGCTAATTCGGTGGTGGTGAAGGATGTCCCTCCCTACTCCACTGTGGTTGGAATTCCCGGGAAAGTGATAAAACGGAAAGACTTCACCCCATTGGCCCACAACAAACTCCCCGATATTGAACAGGAGCTATTCCACTATTTAATGGACAGGATAAATTTATTGGAAGAGGCTCTGGTAAAAGGGGACCGAAACCTAATCTCCCGGGATAAAGAGCTGGAACGGAAGTACCGGGAGTATATCGACTCCCTCTCCTCCCCCCGCTCTAATTGAAGAGAGTAGAGGAGCAAATCTTTTTGAAAGGGGGGGGTGATATAATCGGGGAAAAGTTGGAAAAGGAGAGTGGATGAGGTTTTTAAGAGTTGGAGACTCCAATTTTGAGCGGGAATTTGGGGCTTTACTGGAGAGGGGCAGATTGGATATTGAGAAAGTGGAGGGGATTGTAAAAGGGATTTTAAAAGAGGTCCGGGAGAGGGGGGATTTGGCCCTAATGGAACAAGTGGCAAAATTTGACCAATGGACCCCCTCCTCCCCGGAGGAGTTGGAAATCTCCCCTGCGGAGATGGAGGAGGGGTATCGACAGCTCTCCCCAGAGTTGCGGGAAGCCTTAGAAATTGCATACCAACGGATTGAGCGGTTTCACCGGGAGCAGATTCCGAAAAGTTGGCTAATTTTCGAAGAAAATGGTAATATTTTGGGGCAAAAAGTAACCCCGGTGGAGAGGGGGGGGGTCTATGTCCCGGGGGGGAAGGCCTTTTACCCCAGTTCTCTGCTTATGAATGTAATCCCAGCTTTAGTGGCAGGGGTTGAAGAGGTGATTGTTACGACCCCGGTAATTGGAAATAGGCCCCACCCCCTCCTATTGGGGGCCCTCTACCTTTGCGGTTCTCCCCGGACCTTTAAAATTGGGGGAGCCGCAGCAATTGGAGCGATGGCCTATGGGACCGGGTTGGTTCCGAAAGTGGATGTAATTACTGGCCCGGGAAATATCTTTGTCGCAACCGCAAAAAAGTTAGTTTATGGAGAGGTGAATATCGATATGATTGCCGGTCCCAGTGAAATTGGGATTTTGGCCGATGCCACTGCGGACCCTGACTATTTAGCGATAGACCTCCTCTCCCAAGCAGAGCACGACCAGATGGCCTCTTCAATTTTAATAACCGATTCTGAGGAGTTGGCCCGGCAGGTGGTGGAGAGGGTCTATCAACTGCTCCCAACTCTGGAGCGGGAGGGAATTGCCCGCCCCTCAATTGAGAAGCGGGGAGCGGTAATTGTGGCTCGAAATTTGGATGAGGGGGTGGAGTTGATGAATCAAATTGCCCCGGAACATCTGGAGGTGGTC
Organism: Campylobacterales bacterium; assembly: GCA_039831255.1. Taxonomy (GTDB): domain Bacteria; phylum Campylobacterota; class Campylobacteria; order Campylobacterales; family Nautiliaceae; genus PUXY01. The sequence goes on along the minus strand of JBDONQ010000075.1, from coordinate 795 downwards.
ACTGGTAACCCGTTTCAACTTCTACCGAAGATTAAAAATGCTGGGGCAATCTTTTTGGGGGAAAATACCCCCGAACCGATTGGGGATTATCTGGCCGGCCCAAATCACACCCTCCCGACTGGGGGAACCGCCCGGTTTTTCTCCCCCCTCTCCCCGGAGGCCTTTTTAAAGAAGAGTTCTATTATTTCATTCTCCAACCGGGGGATTGGAGAGTTGGGGGAGGCCTGTGCCCGTTTGGCGGAGGCGGAAGAGTTGACAGCCCATCAACGGGCAGTTTTGGCCCGGTTAAAACGGGAGAGGGATGGGAAAAAGGGGTAACTCTTCCGAACCGGAGAGGTGGGAGGAGTGGTTGGCCCGGAATCGGAATTTAATAAAGTGCCACCCCCGGACCCAACGGGCCCTATTTAGAGAAATGGTGGAAGGGTTGGAGGGAGAGTTGACAATTGAAAGGGAGAGTAAAAGGGGGCCGGAATTTGAGAAAGGGGCAAAGGAGAAGGAGAGGGGAATTTTGGAGGGGAAAGTGGGAAAAGAGACCTTTCAAAATGAAAAAGAACCCGTTCCAAATCCGCTGGCCACCGGTTTTCCCCCACCCCAATTTTTTCAACGGCAAATTTACTTCGGAAAATTGGCCCCAAATTCAAAAGTGCGTCCTTTTTTAATTCTCCAAAACAACTTTTTAAACCGGGCCTGCTGGGAGGGGCTCTACTCCACAATTTTAGTAGCCCCCCTCTCTAGTCAGATGTTGGGGGGAGATTATCGGGTTTTAATTAAAAAGAGGGGGCTGTTGAAACGGGA
>JBDONQ010000150.1:0-12494 GCA_039831255.1 Campylobacterales bacterium | reverse complement strand
CGGATGTATCTCCGAATTGCCCAGACTGCATCCCGGATATCTTGAGACTCTAACAGAGTTTTCAACTGGCTCTTCTGCCTCCAACTCAAATTTCGAACAATCTCTTCTATCTCCCGATTTGTGGAGACTTTTTTCAATCGGGTAACCATTTCATCCCCCAAAATTCCCTCCAACCGCTCCCGGGTTACCTCTGTCTTCCGGAGAAGCATAAAGAGGAAAACAAAGGCCATTGAAGCGATTCCTAATCCCACTCCCACAATCAGTAGGGCACCACCCATCTCTCTCTCCTTATTGGAACTAAAAGTGGAGGGGTTAGCTCCCTTTAAAACTGGAAACTAAAAAGGAAGGTCATCCAACGGTAGTTTGGAATTGGGAATCTCGGAAGGGGCTGAAGTTCCATTCCGACTCTTCCCGTTGGAAGGAACCCCCTCCCCCCCTGAAAAAGAGACCCCCCTCTCCCCCGGTGTAAACTCCCGAATCTCCACCTTTTCCCCTCTATTCACCACCTCAAAAATCTGCTGCTTCGCCTCCTCCAACAACCGCTCCGCATCCTGTAACAGCTGTATCCCCTCCCGGTAACACTCTACCGCCTCTTTCAATGTAATATCGGGCTCCCCCAACCGTTTCAGCAACTGTTGAGCCCGGGCTACTTTCTCCTCAAAACTATTCATTACACCTCCTTTCCAGCTAAAATATCGGCAATTATCTCTTCAAATAGGTGGGTTTCCACCAAAAAACTGTCGTGGCCGTATTCAGACTCTATTTCAAAGAGTTTACAAAATCCCCCTACCCGGTCCAAATAGTGTTTAATCTCCCGCATCTCCTCGGGAAAAAAGAGAGTATCCCCGGTAAAAGAGATTAAATAGACCCGGTCCCGGAACTGCCGGAACGCCTCCTCCACAGAGGGGAACCCCCGGCCAATATCGAAAAGGGAGATAGCTTTTAACAAGTAGATATAGCTAAGGGGGTCAAACCATTTTGGGAAATTGAACCCATTGTACTCTAGGTAACTCTCCACCTGAAACCGGCCCCAGAGCTGGAACATCCCATCGGTTTTCACATAATCCCGGCCAAATTTCCGGTCAAAAGTGACTGGGGAAAGGTAGTTTAAATATCCAATCATCCGGGCCGCCGCCAACCCCCTTAGCCCCTCTTTTTTAATTTTCTCTTTATCATAGTACCCATTTTTAAACTCTTGGTCGGCCCGAATCGCTTCAATCATCGCTTTGTTAATTGCAATTACAAAAGGACGGGTCTGGTAAGTGGTGGCCAATGGGATTATATTTTTTGCAAACCCCGGAAAGTCAACCCCAAACCGGAGGGCTTGCATCCCCCCCATACTCCCTCCAATTACCGCTACAATTTTTCGAATCCCCAACGATTCCAAGAAAATTTTTTGGGCTTTTACAATATCTTTAATGGTAATCACCGGGAATTTGAGCCGATACTCCTCACTGCTTCCCGGGTAGATTGGGGAAGTGGGGGAGGTGGACCCAAAACAGCTTCCAATTACATTTGTTGCAATTACAAAATATTTCCGGGTATCAATTGCTTTCCCATCCCCAATCAATTTATCCCACCACCCCGGTTTCCGTTCCCCTGGATATTTGCCAGCGGCGTGGTGAGACCCGGAGAGGGCGTGGGTGATTAAAACGACATTGGATTTCTCTTCATTCAACTCTCCGTAGGTCTCGTAAGCTATCTCCCAAGGCTCCAAAATCCGCCCACTCTCCAGGTAGAGGGGTTTTTGGAAGTGGGCCACCCCTGTTTTAATCTTCAAAGGTTGGCCTTTTTAAGTGGAATTTTACCATTTCCCCCTCCCCCTCCAATTTTTAGCAAATCCCGCCGAAACCATCGCTCTTTAAAATGGTGATGAAAGGATGATAAAAAAAATTCTCGGAAATTGGATTTTTTTATAAATTTTGTTAAAATTATTTTAACAGCGATACCTAAGTTAATCCGATAAAAAGTAGAGCTGGAGCAGTCCGAGTTAATGCCTATTGAGGTAGCTCTGGGGGCGGAACACTCAATAGAGTGGTCTACGGGTTATCTGCCTGGAAGCAGAAAGCTTCCACATTATATGCGGGGGTAGTTCACTTTATGGTAAAATTTCGAAAAAATGGAAAGGAGCTCTAATGGCCAATATTTTCGATGAAGTTAGAAAAGTAATCAAAGAACAGTTGAACATTAGCGAAGATGAGATTAAGCCGGAGTCCAAATTTGTCGAAGATTTGGGGGCCGACAGTTTGGACATTGTGGAATTAATGATGTCGTTGGAAGAGAAATTTGGGATAGAGATTCCCGATAGTGAAGCGGAGAAGATGGAGACTGTCCAAGATGTGGTGGAATATATCCAAAAACACCTCCAATAGAAGAAGGATTGGTCTACCCATTCAATAGGGATCGGAGGGGGAGGGGAGGGACCCTGCTGCATCTTCCCAATCTCAAACTGTTCCACTCCAGCGAACCCGGGAGAGGGAAACTGAGACTACCAAAGGAGAGAGTTTGAGAGTAGTTGTAACCGGAATTGGAATGATAAATGCTGTTGGACTCAACCGAGAAGAGGCTTTTCAGAATATTTTAGCTGGTAAGAGTGGAATTAGGCGGATTACCCATTTTGATCCAATCGGGTACCCTTCCCAAATTGCCGGGGAGGTAAAGGGGTTTGACCCAAAAGGGGTTATGGATCCCCGGGATGTCCGGAAAACCGACCGGTTTATCCATTTGGGAATTGCAGCGGCAAAGGAGGCTTTTCAAGACTCTGGATTGGAGGAGGGGGATTACATTCCGGAGCGGTTTGGGGTGGTAGCCGCGTCTGGGATTGGGGGGCTCTCAACAATTCAGCAGGCGGCGATAATCTGCTCTACAAGGGGGCCCCGACGAATCTCCCCTTTCTTTATTCCAGCCTGTTTAGTGAATATGTTGGGGGGATTCGCCTCAATCCGGTGGAATTTAAGAGGGCCAAATCTGTCGGCGGTAACCGCCTGCGCCGCCGGAACCCACGGAATTATTGATGGGGTAAAAGCAATCCGGAGCGGAACTGCTGATAAGATGTTGGTAGTAGCGGGGGAAGCGGCAATTTGCGAAATTGGGGTTGGGGGATTTGGAGCGATGAAAGCCCTCTCTACTCGGAACGACGTCCCGGAGAAGGCCTCCCGCCCCTTTGACCGGGAACGGGATGGGTTTGTAATTGGGGAGGGGGGGGCGGCTCTAATTTTGGAGAAGTATCAAGACGCAGTGAAGCGGGGGGCAAAAATTTACGGAGAAATTATTGGGTTTGGAGAGACAGAGGACGCCTATCACATCACTAGCCCAGCCCCGGAAGGGGAGGGGGCTTACCGGGCGATGAAAATGGCGTTAGAGATGGCAGGAAATCCGAAAGTAGATTATATAAATGCCCACGGAACCTCTACAAAGTATAATGACCTTTTCGAAACTATCGCAATTAAACGGGTCTTTGGAGGGAAGGAGAAGTGCCCCCCTGTTAGCTCTACAAAAGGGGCAACTGGCCACTGTTTAGGGGCTGCCGGGGCGATTGAAGCGGTAATCTCTTTAATGGCAATGGAGAGAGGGGTAATCCCTCCAACTATCAATTATGAATGTCCGGACCCAGAGTGCGATTTGGACTATGTTCCAAACTACCCCCGGGAACAGCAGTTGGATGTGGTAATGAGTAATTCCTTCGGATTCGGGGGAACCAATGGGGTTTTAATTTTCAAAAAGGTGTAGAGGATGGCATCACTCCCTTTTGAAAAGCGAATTGAGGAGTTGAAGAGGGATATTGAGGTTGCAAAGTTAGGACAGGACCAGCCGGCGGTAGAAGAGAAGATGCGGGAGCTGGAGCGGGAGATTAAAAAAGTATTCTCCTCTTTAACCCCTTACCAAAAATTGCAACTGGCCCGGCATCCGGACCGGCCCCATGCAATCGATATTATTGTCCGGATTATGGAGGAACGGTATGAACTCCACGGGGACCGGCAATTCCGGGATGACCCGGCAATTGTCACATTTATTGGCAGGATTGGGGGGATGGAAGCGGTAGTAATTGGGGAGGAGAAGGGGCGGGATACAAAAGATAAATTGAAGAGGAATTTTGGAATGCCCCACCCAGAGGGGTATCGGAAAGCCCTTCGGATTGCAAAATTGGCTGAAAAATTTAAACTTCCAATCCTATTTTTAATCGACACCGCCGGGGCCTTCCCAGGGATAGAAGCGGAAGAGCGGGGGCAGAGTGAAGCAATTGCCCGGAACCTTTTTGAACTATCTCGGTTGAAAGTCCCCACTGTGGCAGTAGTAATTGGGGAAGGGGGGAGTGGAGGGGCGTTGGCGTTGGGGGTTGTGGATAAATTTGCGATGTTAAAATATTCAGTCTTTAGTGTAATCTCCCCAGAGGGGTGTGCCGCAATTTTGTGGGGGGACAACTCAAAAGTGGAAGAGGCGACCAACGCGTTAAAAATATCCGCAGAAGAGTTGAAAAAATTGGGGTTAATTGATGATATTATTGAAGAGCCGAAGGAGGGGGCCCATCGGAATTACGACTTTACTGCGAAAAAGATAAAAGAGTATTTCTTAGCCCAAATCCGAGAGCTCTCCCAACTCTCAATAAATGAGCTCCTACAACGGCGGTTTGAAAAGTATCTAAATTATGGAGTTTACAAAGGGTAACCCTCCCTTTCTATTCTAATTTCCCAATCTCCCCTCTGGGGATTGGGGATTGGGGAGAGAGTTTCTAGTTTGAGTCTATTTTTCCCACCACCAGTCCCTTTTCTCACCTTCTACAGCGGAAAAATCAGAAAAAACTCCCTTTTTGGTAAAATTTTGCAAAAAGGAGTCCCGATGATGGAGCTCAATTTTGGGCTAATGTTGATTGAGGCGGGTATCTTTTTGGTTACGCTGGCCCTCCTCAATAAGTGGCTCTTCCATCCACTGGTGAAGTTTATCGATGAGCGGGAGGCGAAACTGCAGCAATCCCTATCCCAAATTGAGGACAATAGTGGGGAGGTGGAGCGGTTAAAAGAGGAGATTGAGGAGATTCTCCACCGGGCCCGGGTTGAGGCAAACCGGATTCGGGAGGAGGCCCGATTGGAGGCGGTAAAACGGGCTGAGGTGGAAAAAATGGAGAAGATGGAGGAGATTGAGAAATTGAAAAAACTTCTCCGGCAGGAGATTGAGAAGGAGAGTGAAGCGCTGTTGGAGGCCCTCCGGAAAGAGGAAGGGGAGTTACGGGAGTTGATGGTGAAAAAATTTAAAGGAGCAGCTTAATGGACAGAAAAATCCTGCTGTTGGGGGCAGTTGCAGTAGCCGCCTTCGGGTCCAGTGGCGGGGATTTGGGGTCCGATTTTATTCCCCGGACAATTAACTTTTTAATCTTTACAGCTATTTTGTATTACCTTTTAAAAGACAAGGTTGTCCAGTTTTTTGAAAATCGGGCTAGTCGGATAGAGCGCCAGTTCCAAGAGATTGAGGAGAAACTCCGGAGGAGTAAAGAGCTCCGGGAGGAGTTGGAACAGGAGTTGGAGCGGGCCCGGAGAAAGGCGAAAGAGATTGTTGAAACTGCAAAACGGGAAGTAGCTTTTATCCAGAAAGAGATTTATCAACAGGCAAAAATGGAAATTGTTGCAATGGAGAAGAGTTTTGAAGATGCAAAAGTGGTGGAGTTGAACCGGGCGAAGCGGGAGGTGATTGAGGGGTTCCTCCAACAATTGCTCCGGGATATTCATTTAAACGATTCCGACGCTGTTAAACTCCTATTGAAAGGGCGGTTATGATAGCCGATAAATATGCAAAGGCCCTTTTTAGCGCCCTCCAACCGGAGGAGTGGGAGGAGGCGAAAAAGGGGTTGGAAATTCTGGGAAGATTGAACCGAAACCCCCGGTTTTTATTGGTTGTAAAATCTCCACTTTTAGGGGCAGATGAAAAGGTCCAGTTCATTTCAGATGTGACCGGTATCTCCAATCAGAAATTCCTCAATTTTGTTAAAATTGTGCTTATTAATAAGCGGGTGGACCTGTTTAAATCTATTTTCCAAACTTTCAATCGACTGGTAGCCAATGCCAATAAAAAGTATCGGGGAGTGGTAGAGGGGGAGATTAGCTATCAGGAGGTAAAGGAGTTGGAGAACCGGTTGGGAGAGAAATTTAACGCCCAAATTGAGTTGGACCTCCACCGGAAACGGGTTGGGGGAATAAAACTCTTTATCGATGTTTTAGATGTAGAGGTTAGCTTAGTGGAGCAACGGGTGAAAGAGGAGTTGATTCAGTCGATCTTGAAAGCCATTTAAAAGGAGTCAAATGGTACAGGAAATCACTGCGATTATTAAAGAGCGGGTGGAGAATTTTGAGTTAAAGGTGGATGTAGAGGAGGTTGGAAAAGTAATCTACTCCGCCGACGGAATTGCAAAGGTCTATGGGTTGACCAATGCAATGGCCGGAGAGATGGTGGAGTTTGAGACTGGGGAAAAAGGGTTGATTTTCAACTTGGAGACCGATAGTGTCGGGGTGGTAGTTTTAGGGAAAGGGACCCATATTACCGAAGGGAGCTCTGTTAAACGGCTTGGAAAGTTAATTTCAGTGCCAGTTGGAGAGGGGTTAATTGGCCGGGTTGTAAATGCCCTAGGAGAGCCAATTGACGGAAAAGGGCCAATTGAAAATGTAGCTGGATACCGGTATGTAGAGGAGAAGGCTCCAGGGATTATGGCCCGGAAATCGGTCCACGAACCCCTCCAAACCGGGATTAAAGCGATTGACGCACTGGTTCCAATTGGACGGGGGCAACGGGAGTTAATTATTGGGGACCGTCAGACTGGGAAAACTACACTGGCAATCGACACAATTATTAATCAAAAAAATGAAGATGTAATCTGTATTTATGTAGCAATTGGACAGAAGCAGTCCACTGTGGCCAATGTGGTCCGGACACTGGAGGAGAAGGGGGCGATGGAGTACACAATTGTTGTAAATGCTGGGGCTTCTGAGCCGGCGGCATTGAAATTTTTGGCTCCGTACGCAGGGGTTACAATAGGGGAATATTTTCGGAATAGTGGCCGACACGCCCTAATTATTTACGACGACCTTTCCAAACACGCCGACGCTTATCGGGAGATGTCCCTACTCTTGAGACGGCCTCCTGGACGGGAAGCTTACCCTGGGGATGTATTCTACCTTCACTCCCGATTGTTGGAGCGGGCGGCTAAATTAAATGATAAATTGGGAGCAGGGAGTTTAACCGCCCTTCCAATTATTGAGACAAAGGGGGGGGATGTGGCCGCCTACATTCCCACCAATGTTATTTCAATTACCGATGGGCAGATTTTCTTAGAGACAGGGCTTTTCAATAAAGGGATTCGGCCGGCAATTAATGTCGGGCTCTCAGTCTCCCGGGTTGGGGGAGCAGCCCAAATTAAAGCGATGAAGCAGGTGGCTGGGAAATTACGGTTGGAATTGGCCCAATATCGGGAGTTGGAGGCCTTTGCCCAATTTGCCTCCGATTTGGATGAGGCGAGCCGGAAGCAGTTGGAGCGGGGACAACGGCTGGTGGAGATTTTGAAACAGCCGGCCCACCAACCCCTTCCAGTGGAGAAGCAGGTTGTAATTATTTATGCTGGAACCCGGGGGTATTTGGACGATATCCCTGTAAAAAGTGTCCGGAAATTTGAGGAGGAGCTCTATCCATTTATCGAGACAAAATATTCGCAAATTTTAGACAAAATCCGGGCTGAGAAGAAGCTCTCCGACGAGACCGAAGGGTTACTGAAAAAGGCCCTTGAAGAGTTTAAGGTCCAATTTGAAGGATAGTAGATGGCCACACTGAAAGAGCTTAAACAGAAAATCGCCAGCGTTAAAAATACCCAGAAAACGACCCGGGCGATGAAACTGGTCTCCACAGCTAAATTAAAACGGGCTGAGGAGGCGTTAATTATGTCCCGGGTCTATGCCCGGAAGATAGATGAGGTGATGCGGGAAATTTCCGGGAAATTGGCCTCTGCCCGGGAGAGTATCAATCTCCGGGCTTTTGCCGAGATTGGAGCCCCCCGGGTTGTAGATTTAATTGTAATTACCGCCGATAAAGGGCTCTGTGGTGGGTTTAATATGCAGACAATTAAACGTACAAAGGGGCTATTGGAGGAGTTTCAGCAACAGAATGTGAATGTCCGATTGAAAGTGGTCGGAAAAAAGGCGATTGAGTATTTCAAATTCTCCAAAATTCCAATGGAGAAGCAGATAGAAGGACTCTCCTCTATTCCCGATTACAACCGGGCAACAGCGTTAATTGAAGAGAGTTATCGGGATTTTATCGAAGAGCGGATTGACAACATTTTAATCGTCTACAACGGCTATGTGAATAAGTTGACCCAAGAGGTGAAAATTGTAAATCTCCTGCCAATCCAAGTGGAGGAAGTGGAGGAGAATAGTTTTGTAGATGTGGAGCCCGATAATGACTATACCCAAATTTTGGAGAGTTTGGTTAAAAAATATATCGAGTACTCCCTCTATTACGCTCTATTGGATAGTTTGGCGGCTGAGCACTCTGCCCGGATGCAGGCGATGGAGGCGGCAACCAATAACGCCCAAGAGATGGTCCGGCTGTTAACCCTCCAGTACAACAAAGCCCGGCAAGAGGCGGTTACAAAAGAGTTGATTGAGATTGTCACCGCAATTGAAGCGATGAAAAAAGCTTGAGAAGGAGTAGTTGAATGAAAGGGAAAGTTATTCAGGTTTTAGGGCCGGTTGTGGATGTGGAGTTTGAAGGGGAAAAACTCCCGGAAATTAACGATGCCCTCTATGTGGAGTTTGAAGCTGAGGGGAGAAAGCGGAAAGTGGTATTGGAGGTGGCGGCCCAAATTGGGGATAATGTGGTCCGGACAATCGCAATGGACTTAACCGACGGGCTCACCCGGGGGACAGAAGCGGTTTACACCGGGGGACCAATTAAAGTGCCAGTTGGAGAGGCAGTTTTAGGGCGGATTTTTAATGTAATTGGGGATGTAATTGATGAAGGGGAGCCAATTCCCCCAGAAGTGGAGCGGTGGTCAATTCACCGGGATCCCCCACCCTTTGAAGAGCAATCTACAAAAATGGAGATTTTTGAGACCGGGATTAAAGTGGTAGACCTCCTCTGCCCTTATATGAAAGGGGGGAAGACAGGGCTCTTTGGAGGGGCTGGAGTTGGAAAAACCGTTATTATTATGGAGTTAATCCACAATGTGGCTTATAAGCATAGCGGGTATTCGGTCTTTGCCGGGGTTGGAGAGCGGACCCGGGAGGGAAATGACCTCTACCACGAAATGAAAGAGAGTGGGGTTTTGGATAAAGTTGCCCTCTGTTACGGACAGATGAATGAGCCCCCCGGATGCCGGAACCGGGTTGCAATGACCGGATTGACAATGGCTGAATATTTCCGGGATGTAGAGGGGCGGGATGTATTGATGTTTATCGATAATATTTTCCGATTCGCCCAAGCGGGAGCTGAGATGTCCGCTCTGTTGGGGCGGATTCCCTCTGCAGTGGGGTACCAACCCACATTGGCAACAGAAATGGGGCGACTTCAAGAGCGGATTACTTCTACAAAGCGGGGGTCAATTACCTCTATCCAAGCGGTCTATGTCCCTGCCGACGACTTGACAGACCCAGCTCCAGCCAGTGTTTTTGCCCACTTGGATGCAACTACAGTTTTAAATCGGAAAATTGCAGAGAAGGGAATTTACCCTGCTGTGGACCCACTGGACTCCACTAGCCGGATTTTGGACCCCCAAATTGTCGGGGAGGAGCATTATAAAGTGGCCCGGGGGGTTCAAGAGGTTCTTCAAAAATATAAAGACCTCCAAGATATTATCGCAATCCTCGGGATGGATGAGTTGAGTGAAGAGGATAAATTGACTGTGGAGCGGGCCCGGAAAATTGAGAGATTCCTCTCCCAACCTTTCTTTGTTGCAAAAGTTTTCACCGGAGCCGATGGTCGGTACGTGGAGCTGAAAAAGACAATTGAAGGGTTTAAAGGAATTTTGGAAGGGAAATACGACGATATCCCTGAAAATGCGTTCTATATGGTTGGGGATATTGAAGAGGCGTTGGAGAAAGCGGAGCGGATGAAGAGTGGGAAGTAGGTGAGGGAAAAATTGCAAAAGGTGGGAACCGATGAAACTGGATATTGTAACCCCGCTGGGGAGGATTTTTGAAGGGGAGATAGAGTTGGCTACCTTCCCCGGGGCGGAAGGGGAGTTTGGGGTGCTGGAGGGGCATTCCCCTCTGGTGACCACTCTGAAACCGGGGATAATTGAGATTCAAAAAAAGGGGGGTGGAAAGGAGATTGTAGCGGTCAATTGGGGATATGTGGAGGTGACCCCTGAACATGTGAATGTGTTGGTAGATGGGGCAGTTCCAGTAGGGGGAGAGAGTGAGGGACAGATAAAAGAGGCGATTGAACGGGCTAAAAAATTGATTAAAGAGGCTGCAGATTCCGCCGCATTAGTAGCTGCAGTAGAGGCGAGAATCGAAAATGCTGTCCGAAATATCTAAATTTGTAAATAACCCAGTCAGCTTAATTGTAATTGGCTGGCTGGGTATCTACTTTTTTTTGGTCTTCTTCGTTTTCTTCTACCGGTGGTTTGTTTTAAATAGCTGGATTAAAGAGGAGACTAAAGCGTTGGAGCTCTTTTTAGCCCGGGGGGAGCCCTCCGACCGGAGTTTTTTGGTGGAGTGTGCCGCCCGGCTGGAGCGGGATGGGGGAGGACGGAAAGAGTTCCTCTACGACGGGTGTATTGAGGAGGCGAGACAGGAGGCAATGGGGGGGTTAACATTTTTAGGAATTGTCGCCTCCACATCTCCATTTATTGGACTTTTTGGGACAGTAATTGGGATTTTAACCGCTTTTGCCAATTTGAAAGGGCCGGCAACCCTCCAGTATGTGGCCCCAGCAATTGCAGATGCGTTGGTAGCAACGGCGGTTGGAATTTTGGTGGCGGTTCCAGCTTACAGCTTCCACCAAATTTTGGATAAAAAAGTGGAAGATCTACTGGCCCTTCTCCACCTTGAAAAGGATGCCTATCTTCAATGAAGAAACCAGAATTAAATATTACCCCGTTTGTAGATATTATGTTGGTATTGCTGGCTATTTTAATGGTCTCAGTCAGTTTAACAGTTTTTCAGGAGAAAAGTGTAGTCCTCCCAAAGGGGAGCCACACCACCCCGGCTACTCAAAAAGCGGAGATAGATGTGGTAATTACTGCAAATGGAGAGGTTTTTGTAAATAAAGAGCCGTTCCATTTGGAGAATTTTGAAGAGGAGTTCAATCTAAAATATGGGAATTGGGATAAAAACGCTTTAGTCTATATTGCTGCCGATAAACGGATTAATTACGCCACTTTTATGAAGGTCTATAGCGCAATTGTGAAAAATGGATTTACCCAAATAGGGTTACTGACCCAATGAGTGGGGTGAAGAGACTCTTCTATCTTTCCTTCTCCTTTCTACTCAGTTTGGGGATAACAGTAGTAGTGCTCGGGGGGCTCTACTGGCTTTTAAAACCGGAACCGGAGCCGAAACCGATTGTAGTTCGGGCGGTTTTGGTTACAAAGGAGAAGAGACGGGCTCTCTATAACTACGGGAAAGGGAAGCAGTCTCACCAACCTCAGCAGGAACAGCAAATTGCAAAGGCCCCGAAAAAAGGGGAGCAAAATAAAGGAAAAGTGGGGAGTAAGAGTAGCTACACCCACGGGGGAGACAATCTGGATGTGGAAGACCTTTTTAAAGGAGTAAAAGCCAATCTCCCATCGACACCGGTCCGGCAGAAGGCCCAGTTGGAGGTGAGTCGGTTTAAAGGGAATAACCCGTTGGCGGAGTTGGAGGCGAAACTCCAAAAATTGAATCAGGCATTGGAAAGCCACCCAATTATTGAAAATCCCGGGGAGAGTGGGGAGACAATTACCGATAAAGAGGTAAATGAAATTTACCAAAAGATGCGGGAGGTTTGGGAGGAGGTTTACACCCTTCCTGGGCAGTCGATCACAATGGATGTCACTTATAAAGGGGGGAGACTCTACATCCATGTAATTAAAAGCAATCTCCCCCCTGCAATTCAGCAGGAGTTAATTTACAAGTTGAAACAGTTAATCTTTACAAAGGCGTTCACCCTCCGAGTCCGGTTTATTGCGAAAAAGGGGGGGGATTTGGAACCCAAATTGGAGGGGGGAAGTGCGGGTTCTGGGAATTGATCCGGGGTCCCAGCAGTGTGGGTTTGGAATTGTGGAGTTGGAAGGAAAGAGAATTAAATTTGTTGGGGCTGGGGTAATTGAAATTGGGAGGGGGCCCCTCCCGGCCCAATTGGTGGAGCTCCGGGAGGGATTGGGGGAAGTGATGGGGAGATACCGGGCCGATCAAGTGGCAATTGAGGAGGTCTTTTTTGCTTACAACCCCCAAAGTGTCTTAAAATTGGCCCAATTTCGGGGGGCGATTGGGATGGAACTCCTCCGTTATTTTTCAACTTTCCACAGCTACACC
>JBDONQ010000273.1:0-12565 GCA_039831255.1 Campylobacterales bacterium | reverse complement strand
GAGTATGGGTGGAACGACAATAAACTAACCCTTTCAAAGAATCGGGACTACTATCTGGTGGCGGTAGGGTTGAAGTGGAATTTGGTAGATTTGGCCCGGTCTGGAAAAGTGGAACAGGCAAAAGTGAAAGCCCTCCAAACTGCCCAATATTACACCGCAATGCGGAAAGGGATCTTAGTGGATGTGGAGAAAAAATATCTGGATTACAAAACCAAATCGGCGGTAATAAATACAAAAGAGGTGAACCGGGAACTGGCCCACAAAATTTTAGAAAAGTACACTTATATGTACAAACAGGGGATGGTCTCCTTCCCAATCCTACTCTTAAAGGAGGCGGAGGCCCGGAAGGCTGATGCGGAGTTGATTAAAGCGGAGTATGATAAAGCGATTGCGGCGGCGGAGTTGAAGAGGGCAATTGGAACTATTTTAGAGCGGAAAAATTTGGAGTAAAAGGAGTAGTGGATGCGACTGGGGTTAATCGGTGGAGTTTTGTTGGGGTTGGCCGGGTTTACATTTGGGTATGAAGTGGCGATCACGAAAGAGGCCGATGTACCGGTAAAGAAGAGTTATGTGGCCAATATCTACTCCCCAAATCAAGTGATGGTGGCGACCCGCTTAATGGGGTATTTAAAAAAGATGAATGTGGAGGAGGGGGATTTGGTGAAAAAAGGGGAGATTCTCTTTGAAGTGGACCCGGCGGATGTCTACAGTTTTATCTCCCAAGCCCAAGGGATGTTGACCCAAGCCCAGAGCGGATTGCTAATGGCGGAAATTGCACTGGCCGATGCGGAGAAGGATTATCGGCGGTTCCAAGCCCTCTACCAAAAGGGGGCGGTTAGTAAACGCGACTTTGAAAAGATGAAGTTAAATTATCAGATTCGACAGAAGCAGGTAGAGATGGCAAAGGGGATGGTAAAACAGGCAAAGGCTGGGTTTGACCGGGCAAAAGCCCAATTGAAGTACGCAGTTGTAAAGGCCCCAATTGACGGGGTCGTCACTTCAAAAATGAAGAAAGTGGCGGAAATGGCCCTACCGGGGATGCCGGTGGTGGTATTGAGCGATATCCACAAATTGAGAGTAAAAAGTTTTGTAAAAGAGTCCGATATCGATAAATTCCATCTGGGAGAGAAGGTAGAAATCTCAATCCCAGCGTTGAAGAGGAGTTTCCCCGGAGAGGTAATCTCAATAATCCCAGCTGGGGACCAGTTTACCCATAGCTACTTAGTGAAATTTAAATTCTCTGGGGACCACACCGGGGTTCTCCCGGGGATGTACGGGAAAGTAAAAGTGGTAATTGGCCACCAAAAAGGGGTCCTGGTTCCCTATCCGGCAATTACCCAGCGGGAGGGGATTACCGGTATTTTTGTAGTGGATAGTAGCAACCGGGTCCACTTTACCCCGGTTCAGCAGTTGATGCAGGTAAAGAGTTTCATTTTAGTGAAGGGGTTAAAAGAGGGGGAAAAGGTGGTCCTCTATCCATTGGCCTCATTAAAAGATGGGGACAAAATTTGAGTGAGGGAGTGGTATGGAAGAGTTGAAGCGAAAATTGGAGCAGAAGAGGGCTGAGGTGGAGAAATTGAAGCAGAACCCTTCCTACTCATTGGAGGAGTTGCGGAGAGCTGAGCAGGAGTTGCGGGAGTTGGAAAAGGAGCTTCACCGGGGAGAGGAGGAACTCCGGCGAGTTGAGGAAGAGTTAGAGTTAAATATTGCCGGTCGGTTGGCCCGGACCTTTTTAAAGAATCCCCTCACCCCAGTAATTGCGCTAGCCATATTTTTAGTGGGGTTAATTGCAGTTCTATTAACCCCCCGGGAGGAGAACCCCCAAATAGATGTACCGGCAGCAAATGTAATTGTCGTCTACCCGGGGACCTCCAGTAAAGAGGTTCAAAATGTGATTGTAGAGCCGTTAATGCGGATTTTAAAAGCGATGACCGGGGTGAAGCATATCTACGGGATGGCGATGAATAGTGTCGGGGTTGTAACGGTTCGGTTTAAAATTGGGCAGGACAAAGTCCGAAGTATCTCCAAACTCTACGACCGGGTAATGCAAAATTTAGATAAATTGCCAAAAGGGGTGATGCTCCCGCTGGTGAAACCGATCGATATTGACGAAGTTCCAATTGTGACAATTGCTATCTCCAGTGATAAGTATACCGATACCCAGCTCTATCGGATTGCCCAACGGCTTCTCTCCCCACTGGCTGAGGTGAAGAATGTCAGTATTATTGGGATTAAAGGGGGGCATAAACGGCAATTCAATATCTTAATCGACCCTGAAAAGTTGGCCGCTTACCACCTATCACTGGGGCAGGTGGCAAAGGCTCTCCAAGGGGGGAATGTAAACTATCCACTGGGGGGGGCCCAACAGGAAAAGTACTCAATTCCAGTGGAGTTTGACGGGTTCATCCGCTCCACAAAAGATGTGGAGAATTTGGTAGTCGCAAATTACATGGGCCGGCCAATTTATCTGAAAGATATTGCAAAAGTGGAGGATGGGGTCAATTTTCAGGCAAAACACTCCACCTATTTCACCGCCGGACAAGGGTTTGAGGGGAACCGGAGTTTAGTTGGAAAGCAGTTGAATCAAGTAACAATTTTTATCGGGAAGAAGCGGGGAACCAATGCGGTTTTTGTCGCGGAAGATGTATTAAAAAAGGCTGAGGAGCTTCAGCAGTATCTCCCAAAAGGGGTCCATCTCTTTGTAACCCGAAACGACGGGGAGAAGGCAAACCACGCAGTTAATGAATTAATCTACCACCTCTTTATCTCATTGGGGATTATTGTAATTTTGTTAATTGTAGCGTTGGGGTGGCGGGAAGCGTTAATTGTCTTCTTTACAGTTCCGCTAATTTTGGCAATTACCCTCTTTATCGGGATGTTGGCCGGGCAGACGATTAACCGGATTACCCTCTTTGCATTAATTCTCTCCCTGGGGTTATTGGTGGATAGTGCAATTATTGTAATTGAAAATATCCATCGGCACTTTGAGATTGGGGATAAACCCCGGGAGTATGCGGCAATTTACGCGACAAATGAAATTGGAAACCCGACTAATATTGCTACATTGGCAATTATCTTAGCCTTTTTACCGATGCTCTTTGTAACTGGGATGATGGGACCCTACATGCGACCAATCCCCTTCAATGTTCCAGTTGCAATGATTGCCTCTTTAGTTATCGCCTACATTTTCACCCCGTGGGCGGCGGTTAAATTTTTGCCAGAGGAGAAGCATCAAAGTAGAGAGCCCTTCGACATCCGGAATACGAAAACCTACCGGATTTTCTATAATATCTTGAACCCGATGTTGGAGAATCCGTGGAAACGGCGACTCTTTTTCTTAGTCTTATTTGGGGGATTGGTGGTCTCAATTTTACTCCCGCTCTGGAAAATTGTCCTCTTCAAAATGCTTCCGGCGGCCAATAAAAACACTTTTAATATTACAATTGACCTGCCGAAGGGGAGCAGTTTAGAGGCAACCACTGAAGTGAGCAACTGTATTGCCGGGATTTTGAAAAAAGAGAAAGAGATTAAAGATTTTGAACAGTTCATTGGAATTAGCGGGGTAGTGGATTTCAATGGGCTCCTCCGGGGTAGCTCAATGAAGCAGGGGGAGAATTACGGGGAGATCCGGGTAAACCTTTATCCAAAGGAGAAGGGGCGGGAGGAGACTTCAATGGATATTGTGAGCCGGCTTCGGCCGGTAATCCAACGGCAGTGTAGTCTCCACGGGGCAAATATTAAACTGGTGGAGGATCCCCCTGGCCCTCCGGTGATTGCAACTCTGTTGATGCAGGTTTTTGGGGGCTCCGAAGAGGGGCGGGTTAAACTGGCTGAGGAGATTGAGAAGATTTACAAACAGACCCCAAAAGTGGTCGATATCGATGTAATGCGGGACCGGGAGATTGTAAAATATAAAATTGTCCCCGATAAAGAGAAAGCAGCCCTATTGGGAATTACCACCGACCAAATTGCAAAAATTTTGGGACTGGGAATCCGGGGAGGGGTAGTCAGTGTCGCCCATATCCCCTCTGAAAAGGAGCAGGTCGGAATCTTTATCCGATTCTTTAAAGAGTATCGGGATAGTCTGGAGGCGTTGGAGAAAATTAAAATTATGTCCCCAGCTACCGGCCAGTTGGTCCCCCTCCGGGAGATTGTAAAAGTGGTCCCAGTGAAGTATGACGGGTTAATCACCAGTAAAGATCTTCGGCCGATGGTAATGGTCACCGGGGAGATGGATAAGCGGGGGAGTCTATACGCATTACTGGATATCTTTAATTTCCTCCGGGAGAAGGGGATCCCCGGCTACAAAATTACCTACGACGGAAGCCCCCGGTTGAACCTCCAAGCGGTAAATTTAAAAACTGGGGAGAAGTATGATCTCATCTGGGGTGGGGAGTGGGAGTTAACTTTCGATGTGTTCCGGGATTTGGGGAGTGCCTTTGGGATTGCAGTAGTGTTAATCTACTTATTAATGGTGGCCTACTATAAAAACTTTCGGGTCCCCCGGATTGTATTATCAGTGGTTCCGCTGACCTTTATCGGGGTTCTCCCGGGCCACGGATTGATGAACTGGATTACCGTCCACTTCTTCCACTCCAAAACCTATTTCACCTCAACCTCAATGATTGGATTTATTGCATTAGCCGGGATTGTGGTCCGGAACTCCCTCCTCTTAATCGATTTCACCAACTACTTAATTAAACAGGGGAGGACAATTAATGAAGCGGTAATCGAAGCGGCGGCAACCCGGTTCCGACCAATTATTCTCACTGCACTGGCAATTATCTTAGCCTCTGCAGTAATTGTATTGGACCCAGTTTGGCAAGGGTTGGCGGTGGCGTTGATTTTTGGGGTGTTGGTCTCTACCCTCCTCTCAGTTGTAGTGGTTCCTCTCCTCTACTGGCGATACTTAATCTCCAAACACAAAAAAGAGACCCACATCCAATATGGGCTCCGGGATATTTAACCGGGGGCCCCTTCTCCTTTTTCCTATAATTTGCCAATCAAAACTCTTACAACTTCAATTAAAAGGGGCGGTATGTTTGAGAATGAGTATGTGAAACAGCGAATTGCAAAAGGGGAGAGACTCCGGGAAGCGGGGGAAAAACCCTACGGCCACTACCCAGCCCGGAAAGTTGCTGTGGCTAAATTTTTAGAGGAGAATCGGGATGTTCGGGAGTTGCCGGAGCAGCGGGCCCCAGAGAGGGTTCGAGTGGTAGCGGGGCGGGTAAAGCTTCTTCGGTGGATGGGCCGAGCCTCCTTTTTAAAAATTGAGGATGAGAGTGGGATGCTCCAACTCTACCTTTCAAAAAAGGAGTTGGAGAATTACAACCTATTGAAGAAGACATTGGAGGTAGGGGATATTATAGAAGCGGAGGGGTTCCCTTTTGTAACTAAAACTGGGGAGTTGAGTCTCTATGTCCAGCGATTCCGGATTTTAACAAAGGCGATTCGACCTTTGCCAGAGAAGTTCCATGGATTAACTGATCCGGAGATAAAATATCGACAGCGGTATCTAGATATGATTGTAAACCGGGAGGTGAGGGAGAGATTCCGGCTCCGGAGTCAAATTTTGGCCTTAATTCGGGAGTTTTTTATCTCAAAAGGTTTTTTGGAGGTAGAGACCCCAATGCTCCACACAATTGTAGGGGGGGCCAACGCCCGGCCATTCCGAACCCACCACAATGCACTGGATATTCCGATGGTGCTCCGGATTGCCCCAGAGCTCTATTTAAAGCGGTTAATTGTTGGAGGGTTTGAGGCGGTTTTTGAGATGAATCGGAATTTCCGAAATGAGGGAATTGACCATTCCCACAACCCAGAATTCACATCAATAGAGTTTTACTGGGCCTACCATACAATGGAAGATTTAATGGAGTTGACAAAGGAGTTGTTCGATTTCCTATTTGACCGGCTAAAATTCCCGAAAAAACTCCAATACCGGGACTATTTAATCGATTTTGAAGAGTGGAAAACTTTTGACTACCGGGAAGCGATTGTCCAAATTGGGGGGATTCCAGCGGAGATTTTAGGAAGTGTGGAGAAAATGAAAAACTATTTGGCCGAACACGGAATTGAGGTCCCCCCCCATATCGATACAAAGGGAAAATTGTGGGCAGAACTTTTCGACAATTTTGTAGAGGAGAAGTTGATAAACCCTACCTTTATTGTCAACTATCCAGTGGATATCTCCCCACTGGCCCGGAGAAGTGATAAAAATCCGGAAATTGCCGAGCGGTTTGAGCTCTTTATCGCTGGGAAAGAGATTGCCAATGGGTTTAATGAGTTAAATGACCCGATTGACCAGTACAACCGGTTTAAAGCCCAATTGGAGGCGAAGGCGAAAGGGGATGAGGAGGGGATGGATATGGATGAGGATTTTATTTTAGCCCTCCAGTATGGAATGCCCCCAACCGCTGGGGAAGGGATTGGAATTGACCGGCTGGTGATGATTTTAACCAACTCCCACTCAATAAAAGATGTGATTCTCTTCCCAACAATGAGACCGAAAAAGGGGGGAAAGGATGTTCAAAAAGGGCCCAACCAGGAGGGTGGGAAGGGGAATACCCCAGACTCCAATCGAAAGGGGGAGCAGTGATTGGAGAGTTTCGGAAGAGAGGGGAGATTTGGGGAAATAAACCGTTGGAGTGGCTTTTGAAGAGTGACTTAATAATCTACTGGCGGACCCTCCCTGGGGAGGGGGGGCTTCCGGTCCCAGTGGCCCAATTTGCAGTAGTGGGGGGGGTTGCTGAAGAGTCCCGGGTGGATATCCCAAAATCCTCAAAAAAACTTCCCCTCCTGTTGGCCCGGCTGGCGGTAGTATTTCAACTTTTCGACCCCCAATTGGACCAGATTGAGGAGTGCTCTTTTCTCCGGGATGAGTTGAATGGAATTAGAATTAAGCCGGAGTTGGA
The DNA here is from genome assembly GCA_039831255.1 of Campylobacterales bacterium. Taxonomy (GTDB): domain Bacteria; phylum Campylobacterota; class Campylobacteria; order Campylobacterales; family Nautiliaceae; genus PUXY01. The sequence continues at coordinate 5,651 of JBDONQ010000273.1, read as the reverse complement.
AAATCACAATACCACACTGGAGGAGGCGGCGGGGCTTCTATACTTAATTGAGCAGGGAAGAAAAATTTCGGTAATAATTGGGGAGGAGACCCCCGGGGAGGAGTTATCCCAACTATTCAAATTTTTAGTAGCGGTGGGGTTGGCACAGGGGGAGATTGGAGTCTTTTCAAAACTCAATTTGGAGAAGTTCAACGACTTCAGTTTCTGCGAAGAGTAATCCCCCTCCCCCTGCTGGGAAATCTGTTAAAATCGGAGAGAAACTTTCGGAGAAGGATTGGCAGTGAAGAGGTTCTTGTTTGTGGCAATTTCACCCCTTTTAGCGGTAGCTTTTGAGAGTGGCCACTACTACAGCTGTAAGCCGGAAGTTCTATTTGTAAAGACCCCCTCTGGGAAGGTAAAGCCAGTTCCAGTGAATCAGAAAGTCTTAAATCAGTTGGGCCCATTCCAAAAAGTGGAGGTGGGGCTCTTCCCAAAGGAGGGAAAGAAAGGGGTAACTGAGGAATTTGTCGTAAAAGTGAAAGGGGAGAAGAAGGTAAAAGAAATTGAGTACTTCCCCCGGGTCCGGGAGGGAAATTTGGTAATTTTTGTAAACCCCTCCTCCAGTGGGATTTTGAGCTACGATACAACCCAACCGGATAATGTCGCTATCCAACTCTTCCAAAATACGATTGTAGTCTACAGCTGTTCCAAATAGGGAGTTTTAACTGGGGAAGGAGGGGGTGGCTTATTCCCCTAGGGTGGCGGAGAAGATATCCCCTGCAATAATCCCAAAGTAGAGAGTTCCAGCTAACAGAATCAGTTGTCCAATTAATGCCCCGTAAGAGATTTCCAGTGGGCTCTTATCTTCCGGTTCGTCCAGATAGATATTTTTAATTAAAATTGTGTAGTATGCCACCGCCAACGCAGAATTGAGTAGGGCTATTAAAACCAGCCACCAGAGCCCCCCATCCACCCCGGCGTAAAAGGCAACCGCTTTACTCATAAATCCGGCCAGTAGTGGAATCCCAGCCAGGGAGAAGATTTGGATTGTGAAGAGGAGAGCCACCACTGGATTCCGATACCCCAGTCCCCGGAGTTGATGGATATATTTAATCCCCCCCCGAACCCGAAGCTCATTTAACATTAAAAAAACAGCGGTTTGCATAAAAATGTAGGCAATTGCGTAGTAGAGAACCCCGCTGTATGCAAATTTACTGGCTACCGCTGCAAAGGGGATTAAGGCATACCCACTATGGGCAATTGAGGAGTAGGCCAATACTTTGGAGATTCTCTTTTGCCAGAGGGCCATAAAATTGGCCAATGTCATTGTCATAACTGCAAAAAACCCAAAAATTACCACCGCCATCACTGGATAAGCCCCTAAAAACAATTGAAAAGCATTAAAAGTAGCTACCAATACAACACTCTTTACAACCCCGCTCAAAATAGCGGCGGCTACATGGTTCACTTGGGCATAGGCGTCGGCGGCCCACCCGTGCATTGGGACAATTGTCAATTTATAAAAAATCCCCGCCAACATAATTGCGACGGCAATTAATGTAAACTTTCCATTTACCGCCAATTGACTGTACTCAAATGAGGGGGTTACAAAGGAGTAGAGGGCCAGCCCGAATAGAATTACCCCACTGGCCACTGCCCCGGAGATAAAGGCTTTAATTGCCCCCTCCGCATTGTAGGGGTTTCGGATATTGGAGACCAAAATGTAGGAGATAATCGCCACCGCTTCAAAGAGGACGATAAAAATGAAGAGATTTCGGGTCTCCAATAGTGCTAAACTGATTGCTGAGATAAAGAGCATTTGGGAAATTAAAGGCCGTTCAAACCCGGTTAGTGAGAGGGAGACCGCCGCCAGTGTAATTAAGAGGACATACTCCATTAACTGGATATCGGGGGTCGCCTCAAAAAACTCCAAATAATTTCCGAGGGTCTGCCCTTTAAAAATTAAAAAGGCGGCCAATCCAAAGGTAGCCACCGCTATTCCCTTTGCCACCTGAATATTCCGCCGATAGAAGAGGGGAACAATTAACCCCGCTAGCACTAACACTACAAAACTCATCAGTTACCTCCCAAAAATGCAAATGCTTTGTTGGCCAGTTCAAAGATTGGGGCTGGGTTTACCCCAAAGTAGATAATTAAAATCCCGTAAATTCCCAATGCTACCCGCTCTGGAATTGTGATATAAAAGTTGGTTCGCTCCACCAACGGGCTCATTGGGCCGTGGATTGCCCTTCTAATTGCCCAAATAATGTACCCGGCACTAATCAATCCTGCAATTGCAATTACCGCTACCCACCAGCCGTAAGCTTTTACTGCTGAAACTGTAATTGTCAGCTCCCCGATAAAGCCCATTGTGCCGGGGAGCCCCAATGCCGCCATCCCAGCTAAGATAAAGATAGCGGAGACATAAGGGGCTTTTTTCATAATTCCCCCCATTTCGTCCATATACCAAGTGTGGGTTCGGTGGTGGAGCCACCCGGCGATTAAGAAGAGGGGGGAGATTACCAATGCGTGGCCAATCATCTCGTAAAGGGAGGCGGCCAATCCGTCGTAAGTAACGGTGGAGATTGCGACAACTACCATTCCCATATGAGAGATTGAGGAGTAGGCGACCATCTTCTTAATGTGCCGTTCGTAAATTGCCAAGAAACCTGCAAAAAGGGTCGTTAAAATCCCAATTATCAACATTACAATTACAAAGTGCCGGGTTGTTTCCGGCATCAACTCTACAGTAAACCGAATTAATCCATAAGCCCCCATTTTTAAAAGGACCCCTGCCAATAAAACCGAGATACTGCTGGGGGCTTGAACATGGGCGTCCGGTAACCAAGTGTGGAATGGAACTACTGGCAGTTTTGCCGCAAACCCTAAAAACATTAGCCACCAGATTAGGAACGGGGTTTTAAAGAGCTCCTCTTTCCCCTGCAGTTCGGAGAAGTCCCAGATCCCGGTCTGCTGGAAAATCATAAAGAATGCAACAAACATAAACATTGCAAAAACATGGGTATAGAGGAAAAATTTAATCGCCGCGTAAATCCGCTCCTCTGCCCCCCAATACCCGACTAAGAAGAGCATCGGAACCAGTGTCAACTCCCAAAAGATGAAAAACCAGAGGATATTGGTGGTCATAAAAACCCCAAAAATAGGGCCACTAAACATAATTAGCAACGACATATAGATGTGTTGCTCCTTCTCCTCCCAAGAGGTGAGGACCACCAACACCAGCAGGGCTGCTGTTAAAACTAGCATTGCAACACTGAGGGGGTCAATTTTTAACGTTAACTCAAACCCAAACTGGGGGACCGGGAGGTATTTCCCCAAAATTAAGTACCCCTCACTGGGGAGTTGGTGGTACCAGTTTAGAGAGATAAAGAAGAGGACCACAAACCACCCCAACGCCACATATTTGGTCGTCTCCGGGCTATTTCGGAATATGAAATAGACCAAGAATGATAGAAAAATTGGTCCAAAGATGATGAACAGCTCCATCAGAACCCCTTTTCAATTGATACTTTTGCCACTGCTACAACCCTTTTACAATCACTAAAATTGCAATTACAACAATTGCAAACCCTATTACCATTTGGCCAATGTATCCTCCAATCGCCCCCACATGGCCCAATTTAAAAAATTTGTGGATATACCGGGTCATTGGAATTGTTCCATTGACAATCCAATCAATTACATAGGTGTCGAACCACCGGAAAGCCCGGGCCACCGCATTTACAATAATATTCTTCGAAATCCAGCTAATCATCCGCTCTATATAATACCCGTTAAACAGGATATCGTGGATAATTTTCATAAATTGGTGGGAGGCTATTTTTTGGAGAAGGTCCAATTTTTTTCCGTAGAGCCAGACCACTACCCCAAACAGAATAATCATTCCACTGAGCATAAAGGCGGTCAACCACGCCACCTCGGGCTCTTCAAAATGGTCCCCTACAATGTAGTGGACAATATCACTTTGGAAGAGGGAGATTGCCAACGTAATAAAGGCCAAAATCCCCAATGGTAACCTTATCCAGAAGTTGGAAGCCCCGTGAATCGCCTCGTCGTGCTCAGACTCGTATCGGGGTTTCCCTAAGAAGATTAAAACCCATAACCGGGTTATATAGGCGATTGAGAGAAGGGCTGCAATTGTTACAAAAATCTTTGTAAATCCATTTCCCCACTCCCAAGCGGCCGCTACTACCATCTCTTTGGAGAAAAAGCCACTAAATGGAGGGACCCCTGCCAAACTTAAAGACCCCATTGCCATAAAGAGGGCTACAAATGGAGCTGTTTTCCAAAGCCCCCCCAATTTCCAAGCATCTTTTACATGGTGGGCCAAATAGATTACTGCCCCGGCACTTAAAAAGAGGAGGGCTTTAAAGATTGCATGGTTTACCAAATGGAGCATCCCCGCAGCCAAACTTCCAACTCCCAATCCGACAAAGGCGATTGAGAGGTGGGACATTGTAGAGTAGGCCAAAATCTTTTTAATCTCTTTTTGGACCAGTGCACTGGTGGAACCGATAAAGGCGCTCAATGCCGCCACATTTGCAACGATGTAGAGGGCATCGGTGTAGCTGTAGAAGTCGAATAGCCGGGCTACAATATAGATACCGCTATTGACCATTGTTGCCCCGTGGATTAATGCTGAGACTGTGGTGGGCCCTTCCATTGCGTTCATCAACCAAGGGTAGAGGGGAAACTGCCCCGATTTCCCAATCGCCCCCATAAAAATGAAGAGAGCTGCCACCAATGCCAATGTTTTATTCAACTCTCCATTTTCGGCCATTTGATTCAATTGAATTAAATCGATTGTGCCGGCGTAGTAGTAGAGGAGGGCAATTGCTGCCAAAATGAAGATATCTCCAAATCGGGTGTAGAGGAACGCCTGCATCCCCGCGGAAGCTGCAGAGTGTTTAAAGTACCAGAAGCTGATTAACGCGTAGCTGGCCAATCCCATAAATTCCCAACCGATAAAGGCCCCAATTAAATCTTTAGTAATTACCAGCAAAATCATTCCCCCGATAAAGAAGAGCACTTTTCCGTAATACCGGGGTTGGTCCGGGTCATCCCCCATATAGTCGTGGGCAAAGTGGATATCGGCAAATCCCAACCCGGTGGCAATTAAGAGCATCACAATTGATAGATGGTCGATGTAGATTTGGAATGGAAACTGAATACCCCCGTAATTAATCCAGTTTATTGCGATATCAATCGGCTCTTTGTAACTGAAAAAGAGGTAGAGGGAGGCCAAAAAGAGAAGGGCCCCAATCACCTCAGCCACCCAAAAGGCCAAATCCCGCCGAATCTTCCCGAGGATATAAGCTGTTACCGCCCCAAAATAGGGGGCCAGTAGAAGGGTTTTCACTCCGATATTTTGAATTGCACCAATTTCAGAGATCATCGTCCACCGCCTTATTTAGGTTATCAGGGATTACCTCTTTTGTAATCCGGTAGGAGAGGATAAAAATTAAGACCCCTGCTGCCGCCTCCAGTGTGGCAATTACAATAATTACATAGGCAATTGCCAACCCTTTTGTGAGTCCCAGATGGTAAGCAGCACTGGCCAAAATTAAAATTACCGCATTTAACAACATCTCCAGTGAGAAGAAGATTTTTAAAAAGTCGGCCCGACTGGTGACCCCAATCATCCCAACTCC
>JBDONQ010000219.1:0-3674 GCA_039831255.1 Campylobacterales bacterium | reverse complement strand
GGCCAAGATTTCCACAATATCCCGGAAAAAGTCTTGATGGGAGATTTCCCCCGCCTTCAGTTGAGCTATCTTTTCTTTTAGCAAGTCTTTTTGGACCACATTTCCCATCAGATACTCCTTTCTCTATTCCGGAGTTTTACTCCTTAATATTTTTAATCAGCACATTTAATGCACTGACCAAGAACGGGATTACCCCTTTCAATTTCTCATTGTCTACATCCATTTGATGCATCACTCTTACAACTTCATTGAAAAATTGAGTAGGGGTCAACTCCCCACTCTTCAACCCCTTAATCAACTCCTTCAATTCATCCCGTTGGAGCAGTAACTCTCTATTCACTTAAATTTACCTCATCTCTATTGAATTTTCCCCCTCTCCACCCCTTCCCTAATGGAGTTTTTCAACCAACTGCTTAATTGCGATGAGCAGTAATCCCATTTTGTAATCTTTTGGAGCCACAATTACCAACGCCCCAACCCCTTCCAATGTTTTAATTGCAATTTCCCCTTCCGCCGCTGAAATAACAATTTGACTCACATTCCCTTTCTTGTTCTGGTTTGCCAAATCTTCGGAAGCCAGCTGGATAGAGGCGACATTGGCTGCCAACAGGTCTGGCTCAATTTCACTAGTCGAGAAGTAAGAGGCCAAGTCGAACCCGTCGGCACTTACAACCATCGCCCCTTCCAACCCCATTTTTTTCACAAACTCTTCTATAATTTTGTTCCCCTCAGATGTGATTTTTGTCAAATCAACTGACATCTCCAATCTCCTTTCGTATGAAATGGTTACCGATAGTGAGACTCCCTTTCCAACCCATTTGCCCCACAGGCCGCCGATTGGAAGGGGAGGTGATTAAATTTAAAACTCACTATTCGTTATAATTGTAACAATTCTAAGCTGTTATTTCAATATAAATTAAACTTAAATTGATAGTTCCAGTGTAGGTGGGGTCGGGAGAGTAGGGAAAGCTTATATTGAAACTTATAACGGGAGGGAGATCCAGTGGTAGATTTAAAAATATTCCGGGAATACGATATTAGAGGGATCTTTCCAACCCAACTCTCTGAACAGGTGGTAAAAAATATCGGTTACCAGTTGGGAAAAAGGGCCCCGGGCCCTCTCTTTATCAGTTACGACCCCCGTCTCTCCTCCAAAACCCTCTTCAACTGGTTGGTAAGTGGGATTATATCCGGAGGGGGAAAGGTTGTTGGGGGGGAGATGCTCCCAACAGGGGCCAACTATTTTGCCAACTACACCCCAGTCCCAACCGGAACCCAACAGGTGAAGGTGGCCGGTTCAATCCAGATTACCGGTTCTCACAATCCACCGGAGTATAATGGATTTAAAATTACTCTAAATCGTTGCCCTTTTTTTGGGGAGGAGTTGAAAAAGTTGGGAAAGTTGGTAAAACAGGAGTTCCGGGAAATTCCCGATAACCCCACTTTCATCCCTTCCCAGTTGAAGGAGGCCTACATCTCCTATTTAGTGGAGGAGTTTGCCCATTTGAAAGGGTTTCAATTGGGGGGGATTTTGGATCCCGGAAATGGGGCGGTAGGGCCGGTTTTAAAAGAGATATTGGAACGTCTCCAATTTAAAGGGTATCGGTTACTCAATTGGGAACCGGATGGTCACTTTCCAAATCACCACCCAGATCCAACGGAAGAGGAGAATCTGGGGGATTTAAAAAAGGGGCTTCAAGAGGGGTACCGGTTTGGGTTTGGATTTGACGGGGATGGGGATCGAATTGTGATCCTGGACCCTTCCCACACCTACTCCGGGGACCAGCTCCTCTATTTCTTAGCCCGGGGAATTCAAGAGGAGGAGAGGAGGAGGCCAGTTGTAATTACTGAAGTAAAAGTGTCGGAGGGAGTGATAAAAGGGTTGGAGAGGATTGGAAGTTTAATCCTTTGGAAAACAGGTCACAGCAATTTAAAGGAGAAGGTGGCCGAAACCTCTGCCGATTTGGCCGGAGAGGTGAGTGGCCATCTCTTTTTCAACGACCGCTATTTTGGGTATGACGACGGAATTTACGGGTTTCTCCGGCTGGTGGAGTTACTCCAGAGGGGGTTCCAATTTCCCCAGTTACTCCGGGAGTTGGGGGAGTGGGTTACGACTCCAGAGATAAAAATCCCAGTTCCAGAGGAGCGGAAGTTCCAGATTGTGGCCCAGCTCCGGGAGTTGGTGGAGCAGAAGCGGAGATACCTTCCAATTGTAAAAGTGATAGATATTGACGGGGTCCGACTCCAACTGCCGGAGGGGTGGGGATTGGTCCGGGCCAGTAATACTACCCCAGTTTTAACAACCCGCTTTGAAGCCCAAACCCGGAAGGGGTTAAGGGGGGTAATTGGGCTCTTTCAACAACTGTTGGGGGAGGTGGGGGTGCCCACCGACCGGTTGGAAGGGGTGGTGGCCCAATGGAAGTGAAGGGGAGTGTAATTGGAACTGGGTTGGAAGGGAGAGGAGGAGAAATAGAGAGAAGGGTGTAGATGAAGCAAGATCGGATTGGGTTACTGGTAGGGTGGGCATTGGGAATTATTGGGCTCTGGTTTTTCGACTACTTCCTCTATCCAACGATTGACTATTTCGGAAAGCTGGTCTTTTCTGTGGCGATAAACATCTTCTGGATTTGGTTGGTCTGGATTGGTTGGAAGTTGACTACCGGAAAATGGAAACCGGTAACCCCGCTGATAATTGGCCTACTGGAATTGGGGGCCGGCCTCTACATTTACTACAGCTGAGGTGTTCGATGATTGGAGCACTCCGGGGGGTAATCTTTGAAAAGTGGGGGGGAGAGTTATTAATAGATGTAAATGGGGTTATCTACCGGGTGGCGGTTCCGGCCAAAACCCACCGGCGGGAGGGGGAGATTCTGCTCTACATTTTTGAAGCAGTCCGGGAGGGGGAGGTGACCCTTTACGGCTTTGAGAGTCGAGAGGAGTTGGAGCTATTTCGCCGGATTATCCGGGTTGGGGGGGTAGGGGCTAAGACAGCGTTGGGGCTTCTCTCCCTCTACACCCCCTCCCAACTGGGGAAGATTTTCCGGGAAAAGAGGGTGGAAGAGTTGAAAAAGGTCCCAGGGATTGGCCTAAAAACCGCCCGGAAAATTTTGGCAGAGATTGGGGAGGAGGTGGAAATCCTTCTCCCGGTCCCGGGGAAGGGACCTGAGCAGGAAGCCCACCGGTTGGCAATGGAGGGGTTAATTCGGCTAGGGTTCTCCCGGGAGGAGGCTCAGAGAGCTGTGGAGGGGTTAGAGGGGGAGCCGGAGGAGATTTTAAAGGAAGGGTTAAAACGGTTAGCCAGCCGATAGAGAGGACCAGACCCCCTTTTGGAAATGGTACCATTTCGGGAAGAGGAGGGGGTTTAAAACTCTAGACTCCCATTGAAACCCTGAAGAAAGGAGGGAGATGAGATTTATTTTACTCTTCGGGGGGAGTAGTTTTGAGCACGAAATTAGTATTGTTAGTGCAATTACATTGAAAGAGCGAATTAATAAACATCAGTTGGAGTTTGTATTTTTGGACCGGGACCGGCAATTTTATCAGGTGGACCCAACCCAGATGCGGAGTAACTACTTTTCCAGTGGAACCTATAAAAAAGGGCGTCGGGTTGAGCTCCGGCGGGGGGGATTCTTTCAAGTTGGAATTTTGGGGAACCGCCGGAAACTCCCAGGGGA
>JBDONQ010000036.1:0-3675 GCA_039831255.1 Campylobacterales bacterium | reverse complement strand
TAAACCCTTTCCAAATTTTTCTATTTTCCACCCCCTCCCACCCCCGCTGTTTAGCTCAAAATATCAAATCATCCACAGTTAAATAGTCCACATCCCCAAACCGCTCAATTTTCCGCTTGTCCACTGTGTAGAGGGTAACCACCCCCTCTTCCCCTTCCATAATCCGTTTAATCCGTCTTATCATAATTTCCAGTGTCCGGTTATCCCCCTCCACTTCAAAAAAGCTCTTCTGGGTCCGGATTCCAAATTTCAATAACTCTTTCCCCAACCGATTCCGGACCTCATCGGAGGGGATATCAAATCCAATAACCCAATATCTCATTAGTAAATCCTTTCTAGAGAGCTACTCCCATGGAGGTCCTCCTTCCCAGTCACCCGGAACAGGAAACAGCGATCCTCAGGGGAGAGGAATTTTAAACTCTCCTCCATCCCCTCTTTCGCCGACTTATACTCCTCAAATTCGAAAAGGCTATTTTGGGCCCGGACCCCCCCCTTCTTCTCCAATAACCGGGCTACCCTTTGGAGTTGCCGGTTATCCCCAATGTCATATACTACTATGTACATTTTGAACCTCCTTCTCTTCGGTGAAGTAGTTATCCCTCCTCACTTTTTCCCTTTTCTTCCCCTTTTCTTTCTCCCCTTTTTCCCTTTTTCAGCCCTCTCCCCCTCCTCCAAATCCCTGCTTCTGATTATCAACTCCTGCTCCATCTCCTTTAAATACCTTTCCACCCTCTTCCGTAAGGCCCATCCCCGGAGGCAGAGGGTCTCCAACCCCCGGTAGGCATACTCCAAATGGTCCAACATATCCCGGTCCCGGTTATGGCGCCATTCGATAAATCGGCGGACCAGCATCCTAAGGTAGTAGTGGTGGAAATGGTATGGCAATTTGTAGAGGTCCTCCCGGGTCGGGGTATAGAATAGAAGGGTAGTGTAGGAGAGCCGGAGGGCTTGATCCCAGATTAAATAGGGAAATTCCAAATACTGGGCGTATTTACTCTTCTGGGAGTAGACCAATCCCCGGAGGAAATTCCAAAAAATTCTGTAAATTACAAACCATTGGGCCATTAAAAACTCTTCAAAAGGATGACCTGGTCGGGGAACTAGATGGGAGATAATAATATTTGCGTAACTCTTGTAAGTCTCCCAAGCGATTTGGAGGGCCACATTTACCGGCCTTTCCCACAACCCCCGGCCCATATCCCCCAACCCTTTGTAGGGGGTTCCATACTCCTGATAAAGGAGCCTTTCAATTCGCTTCCCATTCTCAAAAATCCCCCGCTGGAGGTTCCGGAGGATACTCTCTTTACTACAGGGGGGGAGTCTCTTTGTTGGAAAAAAGTTTTGGGCCTCCAATTTCCCATCTATTCCAATTAAAATAGTTGGGTACTTTTCAGAGAGTCGGTCGTAAATTCGCCGGGAGGAGAAAACTCCAATGAATTCCAACGACTGCCTCTTCAGGGCCTCCTCCAAGCGCTTTTCAGAGAAAAGCCGAGGGTTTACAATAGTTACAATCATCTCCCCCCCTTTTTGAATCGATTTTACCCAATCTCACCGGGGAGGTGGGGGCAAAAAGTGACCCGCATAGGGCTTTTACCCCTCTCCGTTGGCCCACCGGGAGAGGGAACGGCGACGAAACTCCCCAGATAGAAAGATTCCCAACCCAACCAATGTCAACACCCCTTCATATAGAAATAGATTGGGGCCATAAAAGAGCCCCGCCAACCAGCTTCCGAGGAAGAAGGAGAGCCCATATCCCAACCCTCCGTAGAGTTGTTGGGCTAAAGTCTTCCGGTTTGGGTAGAGGTTTGAGAGGTAGAGGAGAGCCCCAATGTGATAAAGGGCAAAAGTGCAGGCGTGGAAGGTTTGGGAGAGGAGAACCCACCAAAAACTATCGGGGAAGAGGTAGAGGAGGAACCACCGGAGGGCGGTTGCCCCAATTCCAATTCCCATTGCAGTCTCCGGGGAGATTTTGGAGAGGAGCTGAGGTTGGAGGAGGAAAAGGGTCACCTCCAACCCAATTCCAACCCCCCAGAAGAGCCCTACAAACTGGTCCAATTGGTGCTGGTGAAGATAAATTGTAAAAAAGCTGTAGAACCCCGCTGCCGCCGATTTCACCAAAATAAGGGAAATCCAAAAGTGCCACCCCCTCAATAGGGAGAGGTACCCCTCCTCAATCACCTCTTCGGCGGGGGCGACAATTTTGGAGCCGGCCCAAAGGGCCCCAAAAATTAATCCCACCCCCACAGGGAGATAGAGGGGTTCGGGGATTGGAACCCCCCCCGCTAACACAAACCCCAAACTTCCGAAGAGCCGGGCCCGGCCATACCGATGGCCCAACACCTCCACCGCCCGTCTTTCCAGATAAGGGGGGATTATTGAAAAGGAGACCCCCAGTAGGAAAAAACCCGCCAATAGCGGGAGAAAGTGGGGAGAGAAGAGGAGGAGGGCTCCAACTACCCCAATTCCAACCCCAACCCAAAATTCCCCCCAATTGACCCCTCGCCGGAGGAATAGGAATGGGGTTAAAAATTTTGCTAACGGCATCGCTCCAAGGAGGAGCCCAATCTGGGCTGGGGAGAAGTGAAGGTACTGATGAAAATATAGGGGGAGTCTAATTATGTAGACCCCCATAAATCCGAAATAGAAGGCAAAAAAAATGCTGGTGTAGAGGATAAACCGACCCACTACTCCTCCTCACTTAAAAGACCGGCCCCGGGGAGTGGTTTCCCCCGTTCTTTTCGGAAAATTTTCTCTCCATTCTTTAAATCGTATTTCCAGATTGGGGCTTTGGCTTTAAAATCTTCCACAAATTCCCGGAGGTAGTGGAACCCCTCTTCCCGATGGGTGGAGAAGACAACCGCCACAAAGGAGCTCTCCCCAACCAAAACCTTCCCAAAGGAGTGGGCAAAGTAGATTTTTACCCCTTCCACTTTTTCCCACCGGGAGAGCCACTCCGCCAGCAGAGGGGCGTAGAGTTCAAAGTAGAGCCCCTCAATCCCTTGGTCGGGCCGGACAATCCCAATAAATGGAACCATTGCCCCCCACCCCCTCCCCCTCTCCTCCTCCAACCACCTCTCCAGCACCTCTACAACTGGGACTCCTCCGTTGAACAGCTCCATCATCTCTCCCCCTTTTACCCGCCACAGACCGGCGGAAGGATTAAAACCCGATCCCCCTCCCGGAACCGGTAGTTGGGGGTGGTGATAAACTGGTCATTGACCGCCACTGCACTCACTTTTAACCATTCCCGGAGTTCCGGGTCCCGATTTAAAAGCTTCTTCAACTGCTCCAAATCCTCCACTTGAAACTCCTCCTCCCGCCCCCCTCCAATTGGCCCTAAAAATTTTACAATCACTCTCATTTTTCCCCTTTACAGCTCTTTCTCGAAAAATTTCCCACTTTTCAACTCCTCCTCCCCAACGATTATCACTCTCCGGAATCCCCCCCGGTCGGCCCCTTTTAAATGGGCCTTTAAAGATTTTGGGGTCCACTCAATTGAGACCACTTCCCCCTTCTCCCGCAACTCCTTCCCTTTCTTCATTAAAACTGGAATCCCCTCCGGGAGAAGGGTTCCCAGATAGACCCCTTTCCGCCGTTCCTCAGTCGGAATTAACTCCAAAATCCGCTCCACCCCAATTGCAAAACCGACCGCCGGGGTTGGTCTCCCCCCCAAAA
>JBDONQ010000172.1:0-3694 GCA_039831255.1 Campylobacterales bacterium | reverse complement strand
TTACAACTGGGTTATCATTGGTCGGTAGCTTGGTTATTCTTGCTTTTTTAGCAAATCCCGCCGAAACCATTGCCTTTTAAGGCGGTGATGAAAGGCGGATAAAAAAATTCTCGGAAATTTAATTTCCGTTTGAATTTTTTTATAAATTTTATTTTAATAGCGATAACCAAGTTAAGCCGATAAAAAGTAGGGCTGGAACGCTCCGAACTTATGGCTGTGGAGGTAGCTCTGGCGGGGTCTGTTTATACAGACTAGTCATCTACCTGTGAAGCAGGAAGCCCCACCTTTTAAGGCGGGGTAGCTCACGGAGAGAATTCAGTAGTATCGCCTTTCCAAATTTTAACCGGCGGATACCCCATATTTAAATAGGGAGTAGTCTAATTCTTCCCCGGGGCCTTTTTTCTCTCCTCTTTTAATACTTGTTCCAACACTTCCGGTTCACACCGGAGACATTTTAGCTCCCCCTCCCGGTTCACCAGCTCCCCTCCACAGCTGTTGCAACTCTCCTCCACCACCGAAAAAGGGGCGATAAAGCGACATTTAGGGTAATTGCTACACCCCAAAAACTCCCCTTTTTTCGAGTGGCGGACCACCAACTCCCCTCCACATTTGGGACACTTTACCCCCTCCAACTTCTTTACCTCTTTTTGCCGGAGGGAACGCCGATACCGGCAGTTGGGAAAATTGGAGCACCCAATAAATTTCCCATATTTTCCATCCCTAATTACCAGCTCCCCTCCACATTCGGGACACCTCTCCCCAATTGGGATTTCCACTTTTTGGGAGGGAATCTCCTTCTCCTTCCGCTTCAATTGCTCTTCAAACGGGAAGTAGAAATTCCGGAGAACCTCTTGCCAATCCTCTCTTCCAGTGGCGACTTGGTCCAACATCTCTTCCATATTTGCGGTAAATTTGGAGTCCACAATATCGGGAAAGTGCTCTTCCAACAATCCAATCACTTTAAAAGCCTCTTCAGTTGGGTGGATTGCCCTCTTTTTTAAATTGATATACCCCCTCTTTTTTAAAAGGGTAATTGTTGGGGCGTAAGTGGAGGGACGTCCAATCCCCAACTCCTCCATCTTTTTAATCAACCCCGCTTCAGTATACCGATCCGGGGGTTTTGTGAAATGTTGGGTATATTTTACCTCTTCAATTGGGACCTTTTCCCCCAGTTGGAAGGGGGGCAATACCACCTCCTCCGCCGGCTTTCCATAAATTTTATAAAACCCGTCGAAGAGAAGTTTCCGGCCGTGGAGTTTGAATTGGGCTCCTTCTTGGTCGGAATCGATGTAAATTGAGTGGCTGGCAAACCGGGCCCCTTTCATTTGGGAAGCGATAAACCGCCGGAAAATTAGGTTATACAACTTCCACTCCTCCTCCTCCAAATACCCCTTCAACTGTTCCGGGGTCAACTCAATATGGGTGGGCCGAATAGCTTCGTGGGCCTCTTGAGCCCTCTTCCCCTTTACTTTAAACTCCTTTGGTTCCAAATACTCCTCCCCAAATCGCTCCCGGATAAATTGAATCGCCTCCTCCCGGGCCTCTGGAGCGATGTGGAGACTATCTGTCCGCATATAAGTGATTACCCCCACCTCCCCAATTGGGGTTGGAACCCCCTCGTAGAGCCGTTGGGCCAGCTCCATTGTCCTCCGGGGGGAGAATCGGAGCTCTGTAGAAGCGGTCTGCTGAAGGGTGGATGTCATAAAGGGCGGGGGGGCTTTTACCACCTGCTCCCGCTTCTCCTCCCCCCCAATCTGGTAGGAGAGCTCTTTTAACCTCTCCACAATTCCCCGAGCCTCCTCTTTAGAACCGATAGAGAACTTCTCCAACTCTTTCCCCCCCCATTTCACCAATTTCCCCTCTACCCCTTTAAATTTCCCCTCAATTGTGTAGTAGGGGCGGGATTTAAACTGTTGAATCTCCCGCTCCCGGTCCACCACCAGTTTTAGTGTAGCGCTCTGGACCCGGCCGGCACTGAGCCCTTTTTTAATCTTCTTCGCCAACAACGGAGATAGTTTATACCCAACAATCCTATCCAGAAGTCGTCGGGCCTGCTGGGCGTCAACCCGGTTTAAATCCAATCTCCGGGGGTTTGCCAACGCCCGCTCAATCGCCTTTGGAGTAATTTCGTGGAACACAATCCGGTCCACTTCCTCCGGCCTTTTCCCCAACACTTCCAAAATATGAAACCCAATCGCCTCCCCTTCCCGGTCCTCGTCGGTGGCAATGTAGATTTTCTCAGCCCCCTTTACCGCCTCCCGGAGCTGTTTTACAATCTCCCGGTGGTTCTTTGTAATTTGGTACTGGGGGTAGAAGTGGCCATTCTCAATCCTAATCCCAAACCGTTTTTCCGGTAAATCCCGGATATGGCCTTTTGTGGCAATTACCTGAAACTCCTCCCCCAAGAAGTTTTGAATAGTCTTTGCTTTAGCTGGAGACTCTACCACAATCAATTTTTTACCCACTGAGCCCACTTCGACCCTTTTTTGCCGGAAATAATAGCACAAACTCTTTTTCCTTTTTGTTAAAATAAATTAACCCATTTTTTGGATAAGGAGTGGCAGATGGGGAAAAAGTTCTCTATTTTAGCGGTAACGGCATTGATGGGGCTTCCCCTCTTTGGGGACAGTGTGGAGAGATTGGAACTAATGTTACGGCATCAGATGAAAATTATCCAAAATCTCCAAAAAGAGGTGGAGGCGTTAAAGGCGAAAGAGGCAGAAAATAGGCAGTTGAAAGCGGAACTGGAGCAGTTGAAACGGCAGTTGGAGCAAGCAAAACGGAAACCGACAACCCCAGCTACTTCAAAAGAGATTGCCCAGCTGAAACAGAAAGTTGAAAAAGCGGAGAAATTGGCATTGGAAAACCGGAAAAGGTTAAACCCAATTACCGCCAATGACCACATCTACTGGTCATACGACCTCCGAAGTGCCTTTGACTTTATCCAATACCAAACCAATGCCAACAATGCGAAGAAGAAGCGGTTTACAAACAATGTCCTAACAAACCGGGTCCGGCTAACTGGTGTCGCAAAACCTTCCGACAATTTGAAAGCAACCCTCCAGTTGGAGGCTTACAATATTTACGGAATGAATATGGAGCATATGTATAGCCCATTTCAAAACATCTCTTGGGTCGCCTCCGAAACCCCCGACGACACAGTTCTCCGGGTAAAACAAGCCTTTTTTAACTACCACTTTGGTCCCAACAATGGATTGATGTTCAGTGCCGGGCGACGGCCAGCCACCGAAGGCTTTCCAGCAAACCTCCGGGAAGGGGATAACCCCAGCTCTCCACTGGCCCATCTAATCAATATGGAGTTTGATGGGGTTAGTTTTGAAATTGGAAATGATTTCCTTTCTGAGCTCTCCGACACTTTCTCCGATTGGGGAAGTTGGCTCAAATTCTGTGCTGGTCGGGGATATAGCTCTTCACTGGGGGCCTTCCCAACTGCAACTGTAGATGTAAATGGGGCCCAAATCCCAGCACCCCCCTACAGCCGGGACGATTTGGCAATTAACGACTTTGCCGGATTTATCTTAGTTCCTTACGACGATGGAACCTACGCCCTCTGGAATGAGACAATTTACGCTTGGAATGTAAAAGGGAACATCTGCAACGCCTCCGGTTGCCAAATGAGAGATTTAGGGGATGTTTTTGGCACCAATTTCCTGTTTAAAATTACTGGAATTAG
>JBDONQ010000169.1:0-3746 GCA_039831255.1 Campylobacterales bacterium | reverse complement strand
CCATTTAACCGGGGGGGTGGGGTCACCTTCTCGTAAAACTTCAAAACTGAGACAAACATTGTTGTAACTGCCGGCCCCAAAATTAACCCCCAAACCCCAAAGGAGGAGAGCCCTGCCACAATTGCAAAGAAGATTAAAAGGGAGTTTAGCCGGGCCTTTGCCTCAAAAAATTGCTGGACAAAAGCGATAATCATCGGCTTTACAAATGTGTCGGCAACTATTGAAATTACCACAATTGAGTAGAGGACCACTACAATCGCCCCAGTTGTATTCCCAATTGAGTAAAGGTAGAGGGAGACAGGGCCCCACATTAAAATTCCACCAATCACCGGAATTATTGAGGAAAAGGCGTACATAATTGAGAATAGGAAGAAGTCCAGATTGTAGAATGAGATAACTATTCCAAATAGAAGCCCCTCCAAAATTGCGGTTAAAATTGTGGAGTAAAAGACAACACTCATTACTTCACTAGTCTGATTGAACAGGAGAATTAACTTCTCATCCTCCAGTGGAATCACCCGAAGGAAGTAGGAGAGAATCTCCCGACCGTAGAGTATTGAGAAAAAGAAAAAGACAATAATTAAAAATGTATCTTTAATAAATACGGCGCTTTTAGCAGTAATTGTTGCCAAAATTGGGACCACTTTATTGTAGAGTTGGGCAATTTTATCCGGCTGAAGAAACGAGAGAAACTCCTCCCTCACCTTCTCAATTGGGATATAGTTAATTAAATCTTGAGCCTTTGTCAACACCTTTTGAAGGTCTGAAAAGGAGATTGAAGTGATATATTTGCTAGCTTCGATTAAAAAGTAGAGCCCCGGACCAAAGATTAAAAGGGCTAAAATTGCCGTTAAAATCCCTGCAATTAAATAGCGATTTTCTAAATAGCGGGAGAGGAGAATCTCTACTTTCCCAAAGGAGATTGCCATTAAACCTGCAATTGCAATATCCATTAAATAGGGTTTATAAGTTAAGTAGACAGCAAATCCAAGGGCAAAAGTCAACCACCCTAAAAAGTTCATTTCACTCCTCCGGGGCTGAGGTTTTGGAGTGCCGGGGAGGGCCCGGTTGGACCCCACTCCCGGCGAACTCTATTAAATCCTCCACCGATTGGACCCAGCCGGGGACCTTCTCCCAACTCTTTAAAAAAATCCGGGCGGTGGTCCGGGCGTCCCCCAACCCCCGGTGGAGTTGCTCCTCTGGTAACTGGAACTCCCGCTGGAGATATTTTAACCCGTACCGGGGGGCATCTAGGGTCAATTGGGCCAATTTTAGAGTACAGAGGTGCCGGTTTAACAGCTCCCCCAACCCCTCCCGACGAAACTGTTCCCCCAAATAGGTGTAATCAAAAGAGGCGGGGTGGGAACAGAATACCCTATCTTTTAAAAAGAATCGAAACCGTTCCAGTACCTCCCGTTGGGAGGAGGCCCCCTCTACCATTTGCCGGTTAATCCCGGTAATTTTAGAGATGTACTCTGGGATTTCCGGGGCGTAAATTAGGGAGGAGAACTCGTCGGTAATCTCCCCTTTTTCAATTAAAACCGCCCCAATCTCTATTATCTGCCCCTTTCCGGGCCGGGAGTCGGTCACCTCCAAATCTACAACACAATACTCCCCTTCTCGGAACGGGGTAATAGCGGTTTTTAAGTAGATTTTTTGTTTCCGGAGTAGGAGGGGGAGCCCTTGCAGTTTTAACAACTCAAACCGCTCCTCCCACCCAAAATCGGGGTAAAGGGGGTCGGTCAACTGCTGAAATCGGGTTGGGGTTACCCCTTTAAACCTCTTTAAAACTTTAATTAGCCGACGGATAACTGAAATTTCATCCATTGGAAGTCTCTTTTTTGGTCAATTATACCGACAGTTTATGAAAGGGGGATTGGGAGAGGGGCTCCCTACTTGACTACGAAATTGATAATCCGGCCAGGGACAAAAACCTCCCGGATCACTTTCCGCCCCTCCAGATGCCGGGCCACCCGCTTCCGGGCCAATTCCAAAATCTCCTCTTTTGAAGCGGTAGCCGGAACCCCTATCTCTCCTCGCTTTTTCCCATTTACTGAAACTGGATAGAGAATCTCCTCCGCTTTTACCGCTTCAGGGTCCACCTCAACTGGCCCCAAATTTTTGAGATTGAAGAGCCGTTCCGACAACTCTTCGGCAATATGGGGGACAATCGGCTCCAGTAAATTCAATAGAACCCAGTACCCCTCGGTGTAGACTTTCCGTCCCTCCTCCCGGTTCAAATCCAGTTTATTAAGGGCGTTTAATCCCTCCATAATTCCGGCGATAATTGTATTGAAATGGTAATTCTCCTTCTCAAAACTCTCCAAAAACCGTTGGGCTGCTAAATAGACTTTCCGGCGGGCTTCCTTCTCCAACTTATTCAGTTGGGCAGGGTCGATTTGCGGTTTTTGTTGAGACTTTTCCACTTTTGCACTATTGGTCCAAAGCCGATTTAAAAATCGGAACGCCCCCTCTACCCCATTCTCATTCCACTCCAACTCTTGGGTTGGGGGGGCTGTAAAGAGAATAAAAAAACGGACTGTATCAGCCCCATACTTTTGGACCATCTCCGCCGGGGGAACCACATTCCCTTTGGATTTACTCATTTTTGCCCCATCTTTTAAAACCATCCCTTGGGTTAATAGATGGGAGAAGGGCTCGTCAAAATTTAAATACCCCAAATCCCGGAGAGCCTTTGTAAAGAATCGGGAGTAGAGAAGGTGGAGAATTGCGTGTTCAATCCCCCCGATGTAGTGGTCTACCGGCATCCAATACTCAATATCCTCCCGCCGGAATGGCAAATCCCGGAATTTTTTAAAGTCAGTTGTATACCGGAGGAAATACCAGCTACTATCCACAAAAGTATCCATTGTCTCTGTCTCCCGTTCCGCCTCCCCCCCGCATTTGGGACATTGGGTCCTCTTCCAACTGGGGTGCTGTTCCAATGGATTCCCGTGGCCGGTAATCTCTACATCTTCCGGTAGGGTAACCGGTAAATTTTCCAGTTTTTCCGGGACAATCCCACATTTAGGGCACTTAATAAATGGAAGGGGGGTTCCCCAATACCGCTGGCGACTAATCCCCCAGTCCCGGAGCCGGTAGTTCACCTCCCGGTGCCCCAACCCCAATTCTTCAAATTTCCGGATAATTGCCTCTTTCGCCTCCTCATTATCCATACCGGTAAACTCCCCAGAGTTAATTAAAACCCCCGGCCCAGAGTAAGCTTCCCCAACAGGGGGGTTCTCCTCTTTCGGTTTTATCACCACTTTAATTGGGAGATTGTATTTAGTGGCAAACTCATAATCCCGCTGGTCGTGGGCTGGAACCGCCATTACCGCCCCGCTCCCATACTCCACCAATACAAAATTGGCCAACCAGACCGGCACCTCCTCTCCGGTCAATGGATGGGTAACTTTTAACCCCAAATCGACCCCCTCTTTCTCCTGACTCTGCCGTTCCCGGGGGGGGACAGCTCTAATTTGCCGGACCTTTTCCGCCACCTCATCCGGGAGAAGCCCTTCCTCCAACAAGTAATCTACAATCGGATGTTCCGGGGCTAAAGCGGTGTAAGTGACCCCAAAAATAGTGTCGGGTCTAGTAGTAAAGACCTCAAATCCGTCAAATTTTCGGTTTAAAAAGTTGTAGCTCTCCGGGGTGAAGTGAAATCTAAATTTGAGCCCTGTGCTCTTCCCAATCCAGTTTCGCTGCATCGCCAGCACTTTTTCGGGCCACTTCCCTTTTAACTG
>JBDONQ010000033.1:0-3824 GCA_039831255.1 Campylobacterales bacterium | reverse complement strand
AACGGGCGTATTACTTCTATTCCGTTGTAGGCCCGGTATTTGGGGGGCATTCCTTTCATTATTCCGTTGTAAAAAAGGCCCAAAAAAAAGGTCTCCACAGCGTCATCCAAATGGTGACCCAACGCTATTTTATTGAACCCCAACTCCAAGGCTTTCGAGTAGAGGGCTCCCCTCCGGAGCCGGGCACAAAATCCGCAAATACTGCTGTTTTTCCGTCTCTTTTCCCGGATTATCTCCAAAATTGGGGTTTTGTACCTAAGGTAGGGAATTTGGTAATCGCGACAGTGATTCTCCAGAGGGGAGTAGTCTACCCCGGTTCCCGGGTCAATTGTAATTGCCAAAATTTCAAAATGGAATGGGGCAATTAACCTCATCCGGTTTAAAATATGGAGGAGAACAAAGGAGTCCTTCCCCCCACTGAGGCCAATTAGGACCCGGTCCCCCGGCTGAATTAACTGGTACTCCCCATTGGCCCGACCGGCAAACTTGACTACTTTTTTTGAAAAGTAGAGCCCTTTTAATAGGGGATTTTTATGGTAAATTCCGTTTCCCATTTACTAAAACTTCTCCTCCTTTCATAGAAATTGAGACTCTCTCCCGGTTGGGGTCCCGGTCCAGATTTTCAAATAGAAACCCTATTACCGGATTGGAGAGGAGGGGCCGGAGGGCCTCCAACAGCCGGTCACTCCCCTCTACAACTAAATTGAGGGAGAGGTCTGGGGGAAGGGGCCCGTTTAAGAGCTGTTGAAGGGTGGAGGCGGGCCGGGGAGAGGAGAGCTGAAATTCCACTTTTAAGAACCCCATTGGGGTTTTATTTGCGGTAACCCTTCCCACTTTTAAAAAGCCGGCAATCCCATCAACAGGAACCCCCTCGCTGGAGTTTACCTCCCCTTCCACTTTTCCAATCTCAATCCGACCGCCCCCCCGGTCCTCCAGTTTGAGGGATTTTAGGAAGCCCTTCCAGACCATCTCCCCACTTCCGGTAACTCTCTCCAAATTTAACCCCTCCCCTTCTATTAGGACCCCATCCCGGAGTTTCCCTGCAATTTTACCGATTGTGATTAACCGGCGGGATTCCTTCCGGCTCCAGTTGAACTCTATCCGGAGATACTCCCCTACCACTTCTCCTTCTCTGGTGGAGTAGGAAAGGGTGGGAAATTGGATTGTCCCCCGGAGACCGGCAGGGGTAATTGTGATAATTCCCCGGCCTGCCGGGAGGAATAGGGGGCCCAATTGAACTGGGGAGAGTTTAAATTCAAACCGGCGGAAGTTGGAGGTCTCTCCGGAGAAGTGAAAAGGGTGGGAATAGAGTTTCTGGTCCCAGACCAGTTTCTCCACTTCTCCTGTAAAATTTCCCCGGCTAATTGGCAACCGGGCCCGTTTTAGGTTCAATTTAATTGTAATAGAGCTGTTCTGGTCCAGTGGAATTTGGAATCGGTAGAGGTCAGTTGCAAATAAAAGCCCCCCTTTCTCTTTATGGAGGAGCAGTTTCCCGTTCAGTTGCTGGAGCTCTTTTAAAAGTCTATCCCCCTCTTGGAACCCGGAAAGGAGGGAGAGGGAGAGGAGTAGGGTTACCAATAGAGTTGCGATTTTCTCCATTTCCACCTCCTCTTATTTTTTTGAATTAAACCTTTAGCAAGTGAGTATTAGATTAAAAATTCCATTATTTCGGGAAATTTAATCTAAAGTTAATCAGTTAAGGGGGGAGATAGTTCCGGTACAATTGGAATTATTAACTGAAAAGGAGGGCAGATGGAGTTGGAGCAGTTTAGAGACAGATTCCGAAAGTTGTTTAAAGGGGAGATGGAGTTTGAAGAGGGACGGGAATTTTTGATAGAAGTGGCAAACCGGCCGTTAAATGGGAAAATTTTGGCTGAAGCAGCTAAAATAATGAGGGAATTTTCAATTAAACTCCCAGTCCCTCCAGATCTCCAGAGGAGATTAATTGATATTGTCGGAACTGGGGGGGATCGGAAAGGGAGTTTTAATATCTCTACAACTACAGCCCTTCTCCTCTCCTCAATTGGAAGTTTTGTTGCAAAACATGGAAACCGAAGCGTTACCAGTAAATCGGGGAGCGGGGACCTGTTGGAGCAATTGGGGTTCAATTTAAATTTGCCCCCAGAGGCCCAAGTAGAGTTATTGAAAAGGGTTCGGTTTACATTTATATTTGCGGTGAACTACCATCCGGGGATGAGACATATTATGCCAATCCGTCGATCAATACCCCATCCGACAATTTTTAATTTATTGGGACCGTTGACCAATCCAGCTGGGGCTACCCGATACCTGTTGGGGGTCTACGCTCCGGAGTTGTTGGACCCAGTTGCAGAGGCTCTCCAGAAATTGGGGGTGGAGAGGGGATTGGTGGTCTCCTCTTCCGATGGATTGGATGAGGTCTCAATTGGGGGGGTTACCTACTGCCGGTTGGTGGAAGGGGGAGAAATCCGGGAGTTGGAGATTGATCCGGTCCAGTTTGGGTTAAAGGGGAGTTGGGAGAATTTAAAAGGGGGAACCCCCGAGGAGAATAGCCAAATTACCCGGCGGTTGCTCTCGGGGGAAGAGGGGGGAGATAAGTTGAAGGCCCTTCTATTGAGTGGGGGGGTGGCCCTCTGGGTGGACCGGCAGGTGGGGTCGATAGAGGAGGGGATTGACCGGTGCCGGCAGGAGATTGGAAAGGGGCGGGGGGAGGCTCATTTGAAAAGGATTGTAGAGGAGAGTTGGAGGGTTGTCGGGAAGGAGCCCCCTGTTCAGTAATGGTCTCCAGTGGAGATATGGGTGTCGGGAAAGGTAACAGAGCCAATTTAAAAGGGGGAGTTCTACTCCCAATCCCCGGATACCCTTTCCCAATCTTGGTAACATTTAAGAAATTAAAACCGAAGGAGCGGTGATGGCGTTGAACCCAGAAATCTTCAGATTAAAAGCCCCAGAAAGTACTCCTGTTTGGGTCGATGAATCCAAATGTAAAAGTTGCGACCTCTGCGTCGAATTTTGCCCTACTGGGGTTTTAACAATGGTCCCAGACCCCCACAATATTTTAGGACAAATGGTAAAAGTGGTCCATCCAGAGTATTGTATCGGGTGCCGGGAGTGTGAATTGGAGTGCCCCGATTTCGCAATCTTTGTAGCGGAACGGGATGAGTACAAGTTCAAGAAGCTGAATGAAGTTAAAAAGCTCAAAGGAGAAGCGTAATGGCACGGGAGTTGGTATCTACAGGAAACCAATTGGCCGCACTGGCGGCAATTGATGCGGGATGTAAATTTTTTGGGGGGTATCCAATTACCCCATCTAGTGAAATTGCCCACGAGATGAGTAAACTGCTTCCAAAGGTGGGAGGGGTTTTTATTCAAATGGAGGATGAAATTGCCGGTATCTCTGTGGCGTTGGGGGCCAGTATGAGCGGGGTTAAAGCGATGACCAACACCTCCGGTCCCGGGATTTCATTAAAAGCGGAGCAGATTGGGTTGGGATTTATAGCTGAGGTCCCACTGGTAATTACTGATGTAATGCGGGGGGGGCCTTCCACCGGTCTACCAACTCGGCCTGCCCAAGGGGATATTCTCCAAATTAAAGCACCTACCCACGGGGATTTTGTCTCAATTGCCCTCTGCCCCGGAAATTTGGATGAGTGTTACACTGAAGTGGTCCGGGCTTTCAATTTGGCGGAGCGGTTTATGACCCCAGTTTTCGTGCTGTTGGATGAAACATTGGGCCATATGGTCGGAAAAGCGGTCCTTCCCGATTTGGAGGAGGTAAAGGCCAATTTAGTGGAGCGGAAGCGGTTCACTGGAGACCCGAAAGAGTACCGGCCTTATGATGTTCC
>JBDONQ010000025.1:0-3897 GCA_039831255.1 Campylobacterales bacterium | reverse complement strand
TGGGCCTCTGGGGAGAGGGCCCCAATACTCATTGCCGCCCCTTCAAACCGCTTCAGAATCTCGGAAATTGGCTCCACCTCATCCACTGGGATTGACTCCCGGTCTGAGATTATCTCCAAAAAGTCCCGAATATAGGTGGGCCGTCGATTCTCCACCAGCTCTTTAAACCGGTTGTAATCCTCCTTTTTCCCAGTTTTAGTAGCTTTAATTAGAGCTCGGGTCACCTCTGGATTTATTTCGTGGTACTCCTCCCCTTTCCGATACCGGATAACCCCTCCCCACGGCAACTCCTCCAGCTGGAACGCCAGCCGGTGTCGGTGGAGAATCCGCTGTTGAATATCTTTAAACCCCAACCCCTCCAATAACACTTTTGACCCAATAAAACAGCGGTCGGTAATCTCCCGGCTCAATCCCAAAATGTCAAAAAGAGCCGAATTCCGATAGCTGGCGATTGTGGAGATACCCATTTTGGACATAATTTTTAAAATCCCTTTATTCAGTGCCGAATGGATATTGAAGAGAGCATCTTCCAAATCCAATTCCTCTTTTTCCGCAATTTGGGCCCCTGTTTTGAACAAGAGATAGGGATAAATCGCACTGGCCCCATATCCAATTAATACAGCTACATCGTGGGGGGTAATTACTTCGGAGGTGATTGCAACAATTGAAGTTAAATGTCGGAGCTTCTGGTCCAGCAATTTTTTATGGAGTCTGCCGACAACCATTGCCATTGGAATTGGAACCCGCTCCCGGGAGATATTCCGGTCATCTAAAAAGATTATTCTAACCCCCTCCCGGACATCGGCGACAATCTGGTCGGTCAGCTCCTCCAACGACTTTTCCAGAGAGCCCTCCACCGGGAAAGTAGTATCGTAACTTTTATTCCGATAGTCGGGCTCGTAGCGGGGAGAGTCGATGTCCCCAAAACTCCGCAAGACTTCCATTTTTGCGTAAGTTAAAATTGGGGAAGTGGTCTTGAGCCGTTTTGCGTGGTGGGGGTCCTCATCTAAAATATTGTGAACCTCTCCAAATCCGGTATTCAACGACATTACCACTTTCTCCCGGAGGGGGTCAATTGGAGGGTTGGTCACTTGGGCAAATTTTTGCCGGAAGAAGTCGTGGAAACTCCGAAATGGGTAGTCGCTAAAGGCGGCCAATGGGGTGTCATCCCCCATACTCCCGGTGGGCTCTTTCCCATCTTGGACCATCGGTTTAATAATTAAATTAATCACCTCTTTTGTAATCCCGGCCTCCCCTTGCCGTTGGGTTAAATGGTCCAGTTCTACTACATGCTCCCCTTCGTAAGGGTTTTCCAGATACTCTTGAAGGTAAATCATATTCTCATTGAGCCATTTAGTGTAGGGGTTGGATTTCTTTAAATAATCGTCGATATCCTCATTCTTAAGCACAACCCCAAATTTTAAATCTACCCCTATCATCTGGCCAGATTGGAGTTTCCCCCGCTCCAAAATCTCCCCTTCGGGGAGGTCTAAAACTCCATATTCGGAGGCGATTAAAATCTCCCCTCCCTTTGTAATTACATATTTCGCCGGCCGGAGTCCATTCCGGTCCAGTACCACTGCAATAAATCGGCCGTCGGTAACACTTACCGCTGCCGGTCCATCCCACGCCTCAAACCGGGTTGAAAAATATTCGTAAAAAGCCCGGAGCTCGCTATCCAAATAGGGGGCATTCTGCCACGGCATTGGAATTACTGCCCGAATCGCTTTAAAAAAGTCCATCCCGTTCATAATTAAAAACTCAATCATTTTGTCCAGAGAAGAGGAGTCGCTCTCCTCAAAATCCACAATTGGGAGGATTTTTTCCAGCTCTTCCGGCCGGTAGACTCTAGACCGGAGGGATTCACTTTTAATTAACGTATTAATCCGGTTTGCTTGAATTGAATTTATCTCTCCATTGTGGGCGATAAATCGGAACGGTTGGGCCAACCGCCACTGGGGAAGGGTGTTTGTTGAGAATCGCTGGTGGAACAGGGCAAAGGAAATTTCAAAGTCGGGGTCGTTCAAATCGGGGTAAAACTCCCGGATGTGGTTGGGCATTAAAAGCCCTTTATAAGCTATTTTCCGGCTACTGAAAGTGGGGATATAGAAATCTGGATCTTCGATAAACTTCTCAATTTGTCGCCGGGTTAAATAGAGTAGCTCTTCAAACCGACGAATTGCTACAATTGAGCGGGGGACGATAAAAAGGTGGTAAATTTTGGGCATTGTCTGGAGGGCAAACTCCCCCAACGCCTCCGGATTTACCGGAACCTCCCGCCATAAAATAGCTTCCAAATCGTTCTCTTTACAGAATTCCTCTACAATTGTTTTCTGATTTTCATTTTTTAAATAGATAACCGCTACTGCAAACTGTTCCGGTAAATCGATATTGAACCCTTTTGCCACTTTCCGGAAAAACTTTTTCGGGAGGGAGAAGAGAAGACCACTCCCATCCCCACTCTTTCCATCGGCGGCAATTGCCCCCCGATGCATCATCCGCTCCAACGCCTTTAATGCTTTTCCGACCAGTTGGTGGCTCTCCTTCCCTTTAATATTCCCAATTACCCCAAACCCACAATTGTCCCGAAATTCTCTGAATCTCATCGGCAGTCCTTTCAAAAATAAGTGTAGAGTCTGAAGTTGGTCAATTATAACAAAAGGGGGGATATTTCCCCGCGCAAGAGGGATTAAAAAGGGAGGGTGGGATTAGCTAGTTAAAAAATTTTTAATCATACTCTGGTAGTCGGCCAAGTTTTCAAACCGATGGGTTCCCCCAAACTCCACCACCACCCGGCTATTGGGGAGGGGATGGAAAAATTTGAGGGCTTTTTTGTAGTTTAAAACATCATCTCCACTCTGGAGGAGGACTAGAAACTGACCAGCCGGGTCCCGATTCAGTTTTAAGCTCTTTAACTCTTTTAAATACTTCCTCTTCCAGTAGAAGGGCTTCCCATCGCAAAACCGATAGTTGACCCCAATCCTATTTTTGAGAGTTTTCCAAGGTTTGAGGGAGGGGTTTATTAACACCGCCGGCAAATTATGCCGATCCGCCAACAATAGGGCGTAAAATCCCCCCAATGAACTGCCAATTAATCGGGTTTCCCGGTCGATTAAACTTTCCAGCAGGGCCAATGCTTGGGTCGGTTTTGGGGGGAGGGTTGGGGCCACCACCTCTGGAAACAGCTCCTCCAACACCTCCACTTTCTGGCTCCCCCCTTTCCCACAACTTCCAAACCCATGGATGTAGAGAATTTTCACAATCCCCCTTTCTAGATTGGGCTATTATCTCTCTTCCCCTTACCCTTTTAACAGATTCTCGGGAGTAACTCCCCCTTTGGAAGCTCCAGATACCGGCTGGTTCCCCAAGGGGTTTTCAATTTAACCCGTCCCCCTACCCCTGTCACCTCCCCGATAATTGAAGCGTTCCGGTTAAAACCCCTCAAAATCTCTACCGCCCTCTCAGCTTTCTCCGGGGGCACTGCCACCAAAAAGGTCCCCTCATTGGCCAAGTCCAACGGGTCAAATCCAAAGAGCTCACAAAGCCCAACCACTTGGTCTGGAATCGGAATCCTCTCCTCCCAGACCTCTATCTCCACCCCGCTACTCCCGGCCCACTCATTTAAAACGGCACTTACCCCTCCCCGGGTCCCGTCCCGCATTGCCGAAGGGGTAACCCCCCCGTTTAAAAGAGCCTCCACTTGGGGCCAAACTGGGGCACAGTCGGAAGTAAGGTCTGTCTCCAGTTGATACCGGTGGGCCAAAATTACAGCCCCGTGACGGCCAATCTCCCCACTAACTAAAATTTTATCCCCCGGCTTTAAATTTCGGCAGGAAATCCCCGGTTTTACCACTTCGCCAATTCCAGCTGAGGTGATAAAGAGCTGGTCCACCGCCC
>JBDONQ010000045.1:0-3909 GCA_039831255.1 Campylobacterales bacterium | reverse complement strand
TAGTCCAACTCCTCTCCCCAGGCTATTTTGGCCGGAAATTGAACCCCCGGTGGGTGGAGACCAATCTCCGGGGGTTCCGGGAGAAAAAGGGGGAATTTATTCGGTATTTCTTGGAAAAAGGGGGGCTCCCCGACTGGAAATATCTGGACCTCAGCTGCCGGGAAGAAGAGTTGGAGAGGGGGTTTCGGTTCAATTGGGAGCCAATCCCCAATTTGGAAGGGGTCCGGTTGGAGGTTTACATTGGGAATCGGGACCCAATTATCGATTGGGAGGGGGCCCTCTCTTTTTTCTCTAAAATTGGGGAAGTCTATTTAATTAGAGGGGGAGACCACTTTCTGAGACGGAGAGGGGTCCCATTTTGGGAGGAGGGGTGATGCATTTGGCAATTATTATGGATGGGAATGGCCGGTGGGCCCAACAGCGGGGGTTACCCCGGGTAGAGGGGCACCGGCGTGGGGCTGAGGTGGTCCGGGAGATTACCACTTACTGCGCTCACCGGGAGGATGTGGGAATTTTAACCCTTTTCGCCTTTTCGACGGAGAATTGGCGCCGGCCCAAAAGGGAGGTAGAGTTTCTATTCTGGTTACTGGAGAGGTATCTCCGGCAGGAGCTGAAAACTTACCTTCAAAATGGGGTCCAGTTTAAAGCGATAGGTCGTTTGGAGGGATTTCCCCGGGGGCTTCGCCAATTAATCTCCGAGGTAGAGGCTAAAACCGCCGGAGGGGAGAGGCTTTTGCAGGTATTGGCCCTAAATTATGGGGGACGGGATGAGCTCTTCCGGGCGGCGGAAAGGCTCTGCCGGAAAGGGGGTCCCTTTACAGTTCAGGAATTGGAGGCCCAATTGGACCTTCCAACTGAGGTGGATTTGTTAATCCGGACCAGTGGAGAGTTGCGGTTGAGCAATTTCCTCCTCTGGCAAGCGGCCTACGCCGAGCTCTACTTTACTGAGACCTTCTGGCCCGACTTTACCCCCCGGGAGTTGGAGGGGATTATAGAAAATTTCTACAGCCGGGAGAGACGGTTTGGGGGATTGGAAGGGAAAAGAGGAGGGAGTCTGTTATAATTAAAAGCTACCAATTGGTCACCAAATTCAGATGGGAAAAGGAGGTATCGATGGAGATAAAAGAGCAGAAGGGGATTGGAGAGCTCTTTAATCGGAAAAACCAATCGGACTTGGAAACTAGACCGGTTCAAAATATCCAGCAGTTTGTTGGGGAGGTGTATCAACTCTTCGCCGGTTCCCTATTGGCCGGTGCAGTAGGGGGGTATGTGGGGCTCTCCTTTGTCCCATTTTTGGCAAAGAGTGCCCTCCTATTCTTTTTAATTGTGGCACTGGAGTTTGGGTTGCTGGTTCTCCTTCAAGTGTTCCGGAAGAAAAGGCCCTTAAATCTACTCCTTCTATTTGGCTTCTCATTTACCAGCGGTTTCACCCTCTCTCCAATGTTGGCCCTCTTTATTGGGAAAGGGTGGGGGGGATTGGTAGGGGAGGCGTTCCTACTGACCGGAATTGCTTTCTTTTTGCTAACTTGGGTTTCAATGACTACAAAGCGGGACTTCTCTTTCCTCGGGAAAATCCTGTTTGTCTCCCTAATTTTAGTAATTGTTGCCTCTCTGTTAAACCTGTTTCTCCAACTTCCGTGGCTCCAAATAGGGATTGCAGTGGTTAGCTCAATTCTGTTCAGCCTCTTCATCCTCTACGACACCCAGCAAATTATCCGGGGAGAGGTGGAGACACCGGTGGAGGGGGCGGTGATGCTCTACTTGGATTTTGTAAACCTCTTTATTTCAATCCTCCAGTTACTGGGATTGGTAAATGAAGATAACTGACCCCCTTTTCCCCTCCCTCCCCCTCCGGACAGTTGATGCCAACTTGAATAGACTCCGGGAGGGGATTCGGGTCGTAGAGGACCTTCTCCGGTACCACTACAATTCCCCATTGGCCTTAAAATTTAAAGAGCTCCGGCATCGGGTAAAGGTCTCCAATTGGGAGGAGCTGGTAAAAGCCCGAGCGGTTCAAAAGGACCTTCTCCGGAAAAGTACCCCAGAGGAGATGGACCGGAAAGGGGTTGAAGAGATTTTAGTGGCCAATTTAAAGCGGGCTCAGGAGAGTGCCCGGGTTTTGGAGGAGCTCTACAAATTGGGGGATTTAGAGACTGCAGAGAAGTTTAAAGGAATTCGGTACTCCCTCTACCAATTGGAACGGGAGGTATTTCTACTGGTGGAGGAGTTGAAAAAAAAGGGGGGATGGGGGAAAGGGAACCCGGAGTCCCAACTACCAACGGGTCAAGAGTTGAAAAGGAGGTGGAGGATAAAGGTCACCTCCAAATAGCCCCCCCTTTTGTAGAGCAGTGGCTCAATTCCCTTTAACCCTTTCCCCCTCCTTTTTTTTCACCCCAAAGATACTTGCGAAGGGGCTCCATTCCAGAAAGGAGTTGGGGTCTCTTTTAATCTCTCTTTTGGGAAATTCTATTTAACTAACACAAGAAAGATTTGAAAAAGGAGGGATTTGAACTCTCCCAATTTTTTGAGATACCATTGCCCAATTCTGACTATTAATCCGATTGATTTCTTCGCTACCTAGACCCTCAGGGTGAACTACCCTAACTAAATCGTAGATTATAGCCACGGCTTCCTGCTCTCCAGACCCTTTTCTCCACAGGTTCAACGGGTTGTTCCTTCCCTGATTGGGACTTTGTTATTGTCCCTTTGTAGCTTGGCTATCGCTCCTTTTTTAGTTAAAATTTAGCCCCCGTTCTCCAATAGGTTAAATCTCTTTTAATGGAGATCTCTTTCTGTTGAATATCTGTTGAAGAGGAGGGGGAGTAGCCGTTTCCCAACCTCCACCCCCTCCTGATTGTAAGTATCAATTCCCCAAATTCCCCCAATTAAAGAGGTCAAAAGTTGGTAGTAGAAAATTAGTTGACCGGTGGAGTAGAGATTTACCTCTGGCACTACTATCTCATCTAAAATTAGCCCCCGGCCCTTCAACGCTTCCAGTGTGGCCCTCTCCTCCAAATTTATCAACTCTTCAAATGGCCGGGAATTTACGAAGTTCTGAGCCTCCAATCCCGGGAGGGAAAGGTTTGGAATTTTGAGCCCCCGGTGGAAATTGGCAATTTTTAAAAAAGTGACACTCTTATTGGGAACCCCCTCCATTAAAAGCTGTAGAAAGGAGTGTTGGTCAATCGAACCCAAATGGCCAACAGGCATTAACTCCCGCCCCTCCTTCCCCAACGACTCCCCCAACAGCTGGACATACCACTCTTTGAAATATTGGAGGGAGGTGGAATAGGCGAATAGGACATTAATTGGGTATTTTTCCCAATTGTCGGCGTAAAAGGCTCCTTTTATTAGCAGATGTTCCTGTTCCCGGCGGAAAAAGGAGTCCCTAAAATTTTTGCCCCCGTCCAACAACTCCCCCACTGGAAACCCGGCACTCTTTAGAGGGATCAACCCAACTGGGCTTAAAACTGAGAATCGCCCCCCTACCCCTTCCGGGATTGGAAACCGCTCCAACCCCCACTCCTTCCCAAATCTGTCCAGAGGAGAGCCGGTCCCGGTAATCACTTTTAACCGCCGGTTCCGGGGCCCCAATTGGAACCGGCGGATTAAAAACTTTAAAATTGAAATTGTCTCCACCGTTCTCCCCGACTTTGAAATTACAAAAAAGAGGGGGTTCTGAATTTTGGCCACTTTCTCTTCCAACTCCAGCGGATCCGGGTTCTCCAAAAAATAGATTGGTTTTAAATTGGGGTAGAAGTGGCGATTTAAATCGTAAACCGCTTTTGTTCCAAGGCTACTCCCCCCAATCCCCACCACCACTACTTCCGAAAACTCCAAATCCGGTTCCCAATTGAGCCACCTCTCCCCCTCCTCCGGCAAATGGTAATACCCTATTTTTCGCCCCCG
>JBDONQ010000160.1:0-13717 GCA_039831255.1 Campylobacterales bacterium | reverse complement strand
AAGGAGCAGAATCCCTTTCACCTCCCCCAACTCCCTCAAATGGCGGGCCCCCCGGGTGGTGGGGGCGTCGGGGAAGAGACACCACTCCCCAATCTGCAAATTGCACCCTTTTATCTCTACCCAAACCTTCCGATCTACCAACAGGTCCAACCGACTCTCCCCCACCGGTCTCTCCCGCTCTACCCTTTTCGGCAAAAACCCCAATAACCCCAGCTCGATTAACCTCTCCCCAATCCAGTTGTGGGCTGGGGGGTAGAGGAGAATTGGCCCCGAGGGGGTCTCCACCCCGACCAGTTTAAAATCCAGCTTTCCGTTGGGGTTCCAGGCCAAATAACTCTTAACCCCCGGTTTTAACAACTCCCGGAGTCGGCCGGTATCGGAGATATGAGCCCGTTTTATCTCCCCGTTTACCTCTACGACCCCGATAAATCGGTTTGGTCTCTCAATAAACCGCCCCTCCTCCACTATCTCCACCGGTAACCCAATCTCCCGCCCTAAAAAATCCTCCACCCGGCCGATCGGGGGGGTCAATTGGTGCAAATTATCAGCCATTTCTCCGGTTCTTGGTCGGTGTAGAGGTTTACAGCCTCAATCTCCACATTTCGGTAGGGAAGGTAGCCGGTAATCTTCTGAAGGGGGTGGTAATACTGGGTTATCTCCCCTTGATACCGGCGGTAGAGCCCCCCTTTCTCCTCCCGGAAAAGGGTAAAAGTGGTAATCAACTCCCCCCGGTGAAATTTTTCCCGGTAGAGAGATTCGACACAGAGAAACTCCCCCTTCCGCTCCCGTTTTAACGCCCCAACCGCCACCTCAGCCATCCCGTAGTAACTGTTGATATCGAATAGAAAGGTCTCTGCCACCTCCCCCACCCGCTGGAGGAATTGGGGGAGATGGGAGGGGGGAATGTAGTTCAGAACATCAAAAATTGCCACTGCAAAATCGAACGGCTTTTCCACTTCCAAATTCTCCAATCTCTCGACAATGCAGTGGCACCCCTTCCGGTTGGCCCTCTCCACCTGAACCGGGCTTAAATCGATACCGGTCACTTGATACCCCCTCTGTTTTGCCAATTTGCAAAACTCCCCCCCTCCACACCCGATATCCAACAGCCGTCGGCCGGGCAATTTCCCCAATTCCCGGAGGTAGAGTTTCCAGAGCCGTCTCCCTGCCCGGCGGTCCATTAACAACTCCTCCACTTCACCATATAAATCCAATCCTGAGGACCGATTTTTACTATGCTCCACACCTCTTCCTTTCCCGGTTACCTATCTCTCTCCCTCTGCCTTCTCCCCAACCCAATTACCCCCAACTTTACCTATCCCAAACTCACTTAGGAGTATCCCCTTCCAATTTCTTTAAAATCTCCCTCCTCCCCCATTCCAACTCCCCAGAAACTTTCCCCCGATTTTAACCAATATTTGGAAAGGGAGGAGTTCCAGCGAAAAATTGGGTCTAACGGCCATTTCCAATTCCAATCTACCCAATTTGAAAAGGGGGGGCGGGACCCTCCCTCCGAAAAGTGGAGCAAAGTTAAATATGGAGTAGTTGAAAAAGCTGGGTATCTCTGTAGATTTGGAGAGGGTCCCTTAACCCATTTGGGCTATTTGAAGTGGGGATACTTACCCCTTTTTGAAACCGAGTTTCCATTTTTTTAAGCCCAACCCCCCTCTCAATCTTCCCCTTTCTACTTTCCCAAATCTACCCTTTTCCCCATTGGTTTTCCCCAATTTCAAATCCGCTCTCCCGTTCCCCTTTGTTAACCCCCAATCCCCCCCCGCCGGAGGGCTCCTTCAATCTCCGATACCACCTCTCCAATCTCCCGGCGATTAACCCAAAAGGAGGTGGAATTCCCAATTAATTGAACTGAGGAGTGGAGAATCGGCTCTTTCTCCTCCAATCCGTTGGATTTGAGGGTGGCCCCAGTCTCCACAATGTCCACAATAAAATCACTCAACCCCACCAGTGGGGCCAACTCCACCGACCCATTCAATTTAATAATCTCCACCGGGACCCCCTCCTGTTCAAAATAGCGCCGGGTTAAATTTACCAATTTAGTCGCAATTTTTAACTCCCCTTTCTGCCGAAACAATTCCCGGTAATCTACCCCAACCGGACCAGCAATACTGACCCGGCATCTCCCCAACCCCAAATCCAACAATCGGAATACCTCACTCCCCAACTCCTCCACCACATCCAACCCTACAACCCCCAAATCGGCTATCCCTTGCTCCACATAAATTGGGACATCCCAGTTCCGAACATTTAAAAATTTAATCCCATTCCGCTCCAGTATCAATTTTCGACCGGGAAATTCCAACTCTTCCCCCCACAATTGGGAAAAAAGGGAGAGGACTTCCTGGGCAATCCGACCTTTTGGGAGTGCTATCACCATTTGCGCTACCTACTTTTCAAATTTATACTTTCCAAATTTAATTGAACCAACAATTAAGTTGGGTCAATTTTTAACCCCAATTGGACTACCCTTCAACCGGGAAAAATTTCCCCAATTATACCACCCCCCTAACCGGAATGGGGAGGGGATTAGAGGGAGAGGAAATTGGAGAGGAGCTCTTTCCCATATTGGGTCATAATCGATTCAGGGTGGAACTGGACCCCAAAAATTGGTCGCCCTTCCACCCGGAGAGCCATAATTTGACTATCGTCGGTAGAGTAGGCGGTTACTTTAATGTTGGCCGGAAGGGTCTCTGGGGCCACCACTAGGGAGTGGTATCGGGTCACCTGATACTTTGTAGGTAATCCCCGGAAAAGGGGGTCCTCCGGGTCGATTATCTCTATTTCAGAGACTTTCCCGTGCATCACCCGGGGAGCTTCCACTATCTCTCCCCCAAACCCGAAGGCTATAGATTGGTGCCCCAGACAGATTCCCAGTAGCGGGCCCTGAAATTTCCGGACAACTTCCACACTAACTCCCGCCTCCCGGGGGGTAGAAGGGCCGGGAGAGATAATAATCTTTTCCGGTTTTAGGGCTAAAATCTCTTCTACCGATAGTTGGTCGTTTCGGATAACTTTTAAATTGGCTCCCAACTCCCAGCAGTATTGGACCACATTGTAGGTGAAACTATCGTAATTATCTATCATTAGGAGCATTGCACCCCTTTTTGCCGGCGATTATACCATTCCCCCTTTTTAAAAATGGAAAAAGGGGATTGGCTATAATCGGCAAAAATTGAGAAGGAGTAGAGATGGAGTCCGAAAAAAAGGGGGTTTTAATTGTTATTTCCGGTCCCAGTGGGAGTGGAAAGACTTCGGTGAGCCGGGAGGTGTGCCGGCGATTGGGGGAGAGGGCTTACTTTTCAGTCTCCACCACTACCCGGCCGAAACGGAAGGGGGAGCGGGACCGGATCGACTACTTTTTCGTCTCAAAAGAGGAGTTCCGCCGGGGGATTGAGAATGGGGAGTTTTTAGAGTGGGCTGAGGTCCACGGAAACTACTACGGAACTGGGAAAATTCAAATTGAGAAGCAATTGGAGGAGGGGAAGATAATTTTTCTGGATATCGATGTCCAAGGGCACCGGAATTTAAAAAAACTCTTTCCCCGGGAGGTAACCAGTGTTTTTGTCACAACCCCCAGCCGGGAGGTTTTAATTGAACGGCTCCGGCAACGGGGGGAATCGGAGGAGGTGATAGCCCAACGGGTTCGGAATGCTGAAGAGGAATTAAAAGCGGTTGGGGAGTATGAGTTTCTAATTATTAATGACCAGTTTGAAGAGTCGGTCCGCCGACTGTTGGAGATTGTAGATATCTCCCTTTTAAAAGTAGAAAGGTTGGAAATACCCCACTTTTTAAAGGAGTGGAAAGGGGAGGTTTAAACTCCCTCTCTAACCCCTTCTCCTCACTCCCCTCTCCCCTCAATTAAATCCCGGAGACTCTCCCGGGGGGATTTCTGTTGATAAATTATCTGGTAGACCTCCCGGGCGATTGGGGTGTAAATCCCGTAAGCTTTGCTCAATTGGCAAATCGCTTTTGTAGTATAAACCCCCTCTGCCACCTCCCCCAACTCCTTCAAAATCTCCTCCAAATTCCGCCCTTTTGCTAGGGCAACCCCCACCCGGAAATTTCGGGAAATCATAGAATTGGCGGTTAAAAAAAGGTCCCCGGCCCCGGCAACCCCTAAAAAGGTCTCCCGCCGGGCCCCAAAGACCTCCCCAAACCGGGCCATCTCCACCAATCCCCGGGCCAATAGGGCGGCCCGGGCATTTTCCCCCAGCTCCAATCCTGCCGAAATTCCACTGGCAATTGCAATTACATTTTTGTAGGCCCCAGCCACCTCTACCCCCTCCACATCCCGGTCCAGATATATTTTTAAAAATGGGGCCATTAAAAGTTTCCGGAACTCCATCGCCACCTCAGCCCCTTTTGAAGCGACCACCAGTGCCGTCGGTTTCTGCTCAATCACCTCTTTAGCGAAGGAGGGTCCCCCTAAAAAAGCCAACCGCTCCTCCTCCAACCGCTCCCGGAAGAGTTGGTTTAGAAAGTGAAGGGTTTCCAAATCGATTCCTTTTGAGGCTACCAATACTTTTTTCCGACGCCAATTTACCTTTGGAAGAAGCTCCCGGACCCCTTGGGCTGCAATTGCCACAACAATATACTCCCGTTCCACCGCCTCTTTTAACTCCACAAACCCCTCAATTTCCCGTCGCCGTCGGGAGGTAATTACCGCATCTGGGCAGTTCCTTTTTAAAATAGAGTAGAGGGCCTGCCCCCAGGCCCCCGCCCCAATTACACTAACCATTCATCTCCTTTTCAAAGAGTTCCAACCCCTTTGGCTCTCCAATTACAATTAGCCCCTCCCCCGGTTTAATTGGATAATTGAGCCGGCTACTCAAAAATAGGACCCGATCCCGGCCCCCTTTCCGCTGGATAGAAACTCCGACCGGTACTAAATTGTACCGGATTGTTAAAAGCTTTATAAACTCCCTCAACGGTTTTTCAGTGAGGGGGCTTTCCTCCTTTATGATAATTTCAGTGATTCTCCAATGGCTTTTAGTCCGGTCAAAAATTATCTGCTCTACAACATTTAAAATCACCGGTTTTTGGAGAATTGTTAAAATTAAATTGGTGGTAATTTCGTACGGGTTAATAATCTTATTTACCCCTACTAGCCGGTATTTTCCCTCGTTGTTCTTCTCATTTACCCGGGCTACTATCTGGAGATTTGGGAAGAGGGTCCGGAGGGTGAGGGCTAAAAAGAGATTCTCCTCATCACTTTTGAGGGAACAGACAGCCACCTCATCTCCACTTAAAAATCGCAACTCCCGTTCGCTGAACCCCAACAGATAGATTGTTTCAAAAAACTCACTCTCGGCTAGCCGTTGCTCCTCCTCCGACAGGACCGCTATTAAAATCTCCTTCCGGGGAAGGTGCTGGGCCACTTCCCGGGCAAACTCATTGAACCCAAAAATTATTACCCTCTTTTTCCGCTTTAGACTCTTTGTAATCAAATCGCACTCCGCTCCAGTAAAACCTTAAAATAGTCGATACTGACCCGATACCCCATTACAATTATCTGATCCCCCCCCTCCATCCGGAAGTAACCGGGGGGGTTGAAGTAGAAATAACCTCCATTTATCTCCAATGGAACCAGACTGCAGTGTTGGGGTTTCCGTCTCTTCCAAATTCCGATTAAAATGAGCCGATACCGGTTAAAATTCACCTCCCCAATTAGCTCCCCATCCAAAAAACTCCGGTGGACAACCGGAATTTCCCCCAAAATAACCCCTTTACTTTCACTTAAAATTGCCTGCAATACATCAAAAATGTGGGAATTGTTCACATACTGGGCTGTTAAAAGGGCGGTCCCCCGGGCGGGGGTTACCACATAAGTGGCCCCAGCCTTTCGAAGTTTAGGAATATTTTCCTCACTGGCGGCCAGACTTAAAATTGGCACTTTCCAATTAAAATTCCGGATACTCAAAATTATAAAAGAGTTGATAATATCGCTATTGGTCAATACAAAAACCTGCTCTATCTCTTCGAAATTCAACTCCTTTAGAAAGTGGATATCGGTGGCATCGGCGGTAACAGCCCGGAACCCCCGTTCAATCGCCTCTTCAACCCGGTCCCTGTTTAAATCTACAATTAAAAACGGGATTTTTTCATTTTTAAACTTTTCCGCCAGTCGCTCCGCCTCATCAGAAAATCCGCAAATTAAATTGAATTTCTTCAACTTCTTTGCCGAATAGAGTCGTCGTTCCTCTTTCAGCTCATCCAACTTCTCCGAAAAGGCTGAAACAATAATCGAGGTTACAAAAGAGATAAATCCAACACCCACTACAACTAAAATAATTGTTAAACTCCGCCCCTCACTGGTAACAGGGGTAATATCCCCGTAACCAACTGTGGAGATTGTAATAAAGGACCAGTAGAAAGCGTCAAAGAAAGAGTGGATATTGGGGTTTTTCCCAGCTTCCAATACATAAGTTAACGCCCCCCCGATGAAAGTTACAAATCCGACAGAAATTAACAATATAAAAAGCTCAAACTTTTTATTTCCTAAAACTTCGATAAAAGTGTTGATACTTTTGCTATACCGGAGGATTTTAAAGAGTCGAAAGAGGAGGAAAATCCGTAAAATCCGCAACGGCCGGTAGCTTGGGAGAATTGCCAATAGGTCAATTATTGCCATTGGGGAGATAATGTACTGAAACTTATTTTTTAAAATTTGCCAAAGAACTTTCCCGACCCGGAATGGTCGCCCCAGTAGAGCTGATAACTCCGCCTCCTCCAAAATAATCTCCCGGATATTGGAATAGACCCAGAGTCGGAGGAGGTATTCCAATACAAAAATTGGAGTAATTATGTAGAGATCTAACTTCTCCAAAATTGGGGGGATGTGGTAGTCCACATCGTAGATTAAAATTCCCACGCTAAACAGGACCACCCCCACCATACATAGGTCAAAATACCGCTTTAACGGGTACCGGTCATTGTTTAAAAGGTTCCAAAAGAACTCTTTAACCCGCCGGTACCGCCGACTTTTATTTAACGATAGGGCCAGTGAAACTAAAAGTCTGGCCCAGATTGAGCTTTTATTGCCCATCCAGTTTTTGCCGGAGCAACTGATTTACCAGTTGCGGGTTAGCCTTTCCCCTACTTTTTTGCATTACTTGCCCCACAAAGAATCCGAACAACTTCCGTTTCCCCCCCCGATACTGCTCCACTTTATCCCGATGTTGGTTCAAAACTTCATCTACCATCTCTTCAATTACCGCTGGATTGCTAATCTGCTTTAACCCCAGCTTCTCAATCCCCTCATCTACCCCCAACTGGGGATCTTTAAAGAGCTGGTCCATCAACTTTTTAGCCCCAGCTCCACTAATTGTCTTATCGGCCACCCGTTTTATCAGTTGGGCTAACTTTTCCGCTGAAATTGGGCTCTCATTAATTGATAGCCCCTTTTTATTCAACCGGCCCAGCAACTCCACAGAGATGTAACTATTGGCCATTCCCGGTTCTACCCCCCTTTTTACCACCTCTTCAAAATAGTCGGCCAACTCCGGTTCAGCGGTTAAAACCCCGGCATCGTAAGGTTTTAAATTGTACTCTTCAATAAACCGCTGTCGCTTCTGGTCAGGCAACTCCGGAATTGGGATTTGGAAAAACTCCTCTGGAACCTCCAACGGCAACAGGTCCGGGTCGGGGAAGTATCGGTAATCGGCACTCTCCTCTTTTCCCCGCATCGACCGGGTCTCCCCAGTCCGGGAGTTGAAAAGCCGGGTCTCTTGGACAATCTCCTCTTTATAACTCCCATCTTCATAAGCTTCAATGTGCCGGTCAATCTCATACTCCAGGGCCTGTTTAATAAATTTAAAAGAGTTAATGTTTTTTATCTCCACCCGGGTTCCAAACTCTTTTTGCCCTTTTGGCCGGACAGAAACATTGGCATCTACCCGGAAACTCCCCTCCTGCATATTGGCATCGCTAATATCCAGATACCGGACAATTCCGTGGAGTTTTTTCAGGTAGGAAATCGCCTCCTCGGGGCTCCGGATATCGGGCTCTGAAACAATCTCCAGTAACGGGGTTCCAGCCCGGTTTAAATCCACTTTACTATACCCCTCCCCATGGATATTTTTCCCTGCATCCTCTTCCAAATGGGCCCGGGTAATTCCAATCCGCTTCTCCCCATTGGGGGTTTCAATAAATAGCTCCCCATTTTCAACAATTGGAATCTCATACTGGCTAATTTGATATCCCTTTGGTAAGTCGGGATAGAAGTAGTTTTTCCGGGCGAAGATAGAGCGTCGATTTATTTTTCCATTTATCGCCCTGCCGAAGAGGACCGCCTTTTTTACCGCTTCCCGGTTCATCACCGGTAGAGCCCCCGGCAATCCCAAACAGACTGGACAGGTGTTTAAATTTTCCCGCTCCCCAAAAGAGGTGGGACAGGAGCAGAAGATTTTGCTCTTTGTGTTCAATTGGACATGGACCTCTAGGCCAATTACAACTTCATACTCCATCGAGGACCCCTTTTTGGGAAGAATTGTAGCACAGCGGAGAGGGGGGTTACTGGAAAACCCGGTCCCAAACTTGGGCCGCCGCCACCTCCCGGGAGTGGTAACTGACCCGTTTCCGGAGGGCCTGGGCCCGCTGTTGGGCCAACCATTTGTGGAGGGTAATCTTCTTATTTCCAAAGAGTTGTTGATAGATTATGTAGTTGGCTAAAACTATTTTTCCGTAGTGGCGACTCTCGCTCTTCGGGACCAACTCCATACTTAAAAAGGGTTCAAACCGGCCCACCCACCGGAATTTGGGAAGGACCCGCCTCTTCACAAACCCAATCCCCCCATTATAGGCGTAGGCTAC
The DNA here is from genome assembly GCA_039831255.1 of Campylobacterales bacterium. Taxonomy (GTDB): domain Bacteria; phylum Campylobacterota; class Campylobacteria; order Campylobacterales; family Nautiliaceae; genus PUXY01. The sequence continues at coordinate 4,891 of JBDONQ010000160.1, read as the reverse complement.
AAAAAGGGGATTTTTTAAGGCTTTAAAGAGCATTTTTAACTCTTTTACCCCCAATTGGACATTCTCCCGGTAATCAAATTGATTGTAGATGTTCCCCCGGTAGTGTCGCACTAAAAATGGCATCACCTGCATTACCCCCAATGCGTAAGAGGTACTCACCTCCCCGGGGATAAACCGGCTCTCCTGTCGGGCAATTCCATAGACAAAGGCCCGGAAGGAGAGATTTTTATCCCGGTAGAGCCCCCAAGGAATTAAAAAATAGTTCCGGTTAAAGTTGTAGAGTCGGTCCAGTACAACCGCTTTCAACGCAAAACTTTTACTACTATCCAGTTGGGCCGCCAACTCCTTCAATTTGGCCGGATTCTCCTTTATCTGCCACAGATACCTTTTAAAATCGGCAACACTCCACGGGTCAAACTGATTGAATCGGGGATTTTTCACCGAATTGTGGTTCACCTTTGTAATCAATTTAAATCTCTTTCCAACCGCTTCGTAGGCGTAGAGGGTGTAAAAATTGAGCCGATTAAACCGGGCTACCCGTTGGAGATATTTTTTGTCCTTTGTCAACAGATAGAGCCAAAAGAGATATTTGGGGTTGGGCTTTTTAATACTCTTCAGCAGGGCTATTGCCCTGGGAATTTTGTTTTGGCGAATTGCGATTAGGGCCAAATCCCATTTCACTTTGTCGGGGGTGTGTTGAACAATTGCCTGATTTAGTTGGGAGAAGAATTTGGCGTAAAAAGGGGTTCCGTAAATGGCTGTAGTGTGGATTACCCCATAGACATCCTTTATGTGGCGGTTCCAGTCAATTTTTGGGAAGACCGGTTTTAAAAAATAGGGGTAGTGCCGGAGGAAAAAGGAGGTCCACCGGTTAGAATTCAAAATTTTCTGGTAATCCCGGGTGAGAAGGATTTGAAGAAGTTGGGCAATTTGGCTAAATTTTGGGAGTTTTTGGAGAAGGTAGAGTTTATCCGACTTTTTCAATTTATAGAGGGTTTGGTAACTGAGCCCCCCCTCCAAAATGCACCCCGGGTCCACTTTTCTGAGATAGCTGGGCCGGACATCCACACACTGGTAAGGGGCTAAAAATTGGGTTGGGAACCGCTTTGCCAGCATTCTAAAATGGCGGAGCCGTTTCCGTTTCACCCCTTTGTAAGCTTTAAAAGCTGTCCCCGGATTCCCGGCAGTTCGGATATACTCCGTTAAAAAAAAGTCCCGGGTTATTGAGGGTTTATGGCTTAAAATCTCCGCTAAAGTGGGGGGTACTGGCCGATACTCCCCAAAAACCCCTCCAACAGTTGCTCCTACCACTACCCCAATTTTAAAAATAGTTTTCACTCTCCTCTCCTACGGGAAACTCCCCTGATTTTATCAAAACCACCCGTTGATTTAAGAGATTTTTTGATGGAAAAGCCTTTATTTTTCCATTAATCTCCACTGGAGAGTAAAGGAGAGGGGGGTAATACCCCACTGAAGAAAAATAGTTTTCAATCTCCCGACAATCTCTTTTCCCAACCTCTTCTCTCCCCCTATCAGTTTATCCAACTCCATTTTTCCCACCTCATCCCCCAGAACCCCTTCCAAAATTTCAGTCACCCCCTCTACCCCTCCCAATTTGTAATGGAGTTTAAAAGGGTTCGTTATTTTTAAAAATAAGACCCCTTCTCCTTCAACCCCAACCCCATCCTCCGTCCACCCTTTCCAGTAAAACTTAATTTGAATTTGGCCAATTGGGTATCGACCAACCACCCTCTCCACCCCCGGCCATCTCCAATGTAGTCCCGGCTTTAGAGACCGACTAAATTTTCCAAATCTCTCCAAAATCCAAATCTCCCCTTCTGGAACTATTAAAACCCCCTTTCTTAAATAGTGGAAAAGGGAAAATATTCCAATTAATATTCCAATTATTCCGAATACTAAGCCTAATTTCCATCCCTCCATACTACCCCCCGATGTGCTACAATTTGGGTTATATCCCAATTTTAATGTAGATTTTGAAAGGAGTTGGAGATGACCCTCCATTGGTGGATTTGGTTGGCGGTGGTGGTAACCCTAATTCTTCTCCTCTTATATTTAGTCTTCACCGGCATTCGGATTGTTCCCCAAGGGGAGGTCTGGATTGTGGAGCGGTTGGGTCGGTACCATAAAACATTGGAAGCGGGGCTCAATATAATTGTCCCATTTTTGGACACAATCCGAGCAAAAATGACAATCCGGGACATAATTTTAGACACTGAACAGCAGGAGGTAATTACTCAGGATAATGCGGTGGTAGTGGCAGATGCTGTCGCCTTTTTCCGGATTACCGATCCCTACAAAGCTCTCTATGAAGTGGAGGATTATCAAGAGGCGGTAAAACAGGTGATTATGACTAATTTGAGAGCAATTATCGGGGGGATGACATTGGATGAGGCCCTTTCCAACCGGGATGCGATTAAAGAGCAGATTAAAGAGGCGACCACCAATGAGGTGGCCGATTGGGGAATTACATTAAAAACTGTTGAAATTCAGGAGATAACCCCTAGTAAATCGATGCAACAGGCGATGGAAAGGCAGGCGGCAGCGGAGCGGGAGCGGAGGGCAATGGAGATTGAGGCACTGGGAAAGAAACAGGCGATGGTATTGGAGGCTGAGGGGAAATTGGAGGCGGCAAAGCGGGAAGCGGAGGCCCAAAAGGTGCTGGCGGAGGCGTCAGCCACCGCAATTGAGGAGATTGCCAACTCTGTTCCCTCCAACTCTTTCGCCCCAATGTTCCTATTGGGGGATAGGTACATGGAAGTGTTAAAAGAGTTGGCAAAATCTGAAAACTCCAAATATGTGGTCTATCCCGCAGATTTACAAAAGGCAATTCAAGGATTTCTCTCCAACTTCGGAAATTTTGGGGGGAAATAGCCCTTTTCCTTTTCCTTTTTAGTTTTTTTTAATTGGGAAAAGCCGTTTTACCCCAATTGGGAAATTTTTAAAAGGTTAGGGGTAGAGAATTTCTGGCAATTTTCTTTTTTTGAGGAAAAGGAATTCTGGAGGTGTAAAGAAGGGGGGGTCTCCCCCGGGGCTTTTTTGAGAGAAGGAGGGTTAAAAGAAGAAGGGGATTTTGAAAAGGAGAAAAAGGGGATTTTAGAAGGGGCCTTCAATTTCTACCTACCGATTGGGAATGGGGGGTTAGATAGGGGTAATTGTGCAGATAACCCACCCAAATGGGAAAAGATTTTCCCGCTCCTTCCGTCCATGGTACCCCCAAAAAGTGGTCTCGTTATCGGACCAGTAATTCCTCTCCCTTTTTCTTCGAATTTCAATTGCCCGGATTTCAGGGATTGTAACAGCCCGGGATTGGGAGTGTTGCCCAACCCGGAGGAGCATTTTAAAGCTCCCCTTCTTCAGTTTATTATCTGTCTCCACTCTCTTCAACTCTTTCTTCGCCCGGTCCACAAACTCCTTTGCTAAATATTCCGGGGTATAATCCACCATTTTCCGCTCAATAAATTTCCGATTATTCGGATTGAGGGCCCACGGGAGAAACTCCCTCAAATATTTCTCTTTCGGTCGATCAGGGGGAACTTTTTCAAAAAATTTTACCAATACATTCCCCCCATTCAACTGCTGTTTCAACAGGGGGACATAATGGTCATTTACACTCTTCACCAGATTGGAGATTTCCAGTAACTGGGCCCCTTTTATCTCCCTCCCCTGATCCCCCAAACACTCCCCTGCAGGGGCAATCCGGAGGGTCGATTGCCAATACCCCTTCTTTACAACCTCCAGATAGACCGGCATTGAATTTCCATTTGGTTCATATCTAAACCGAGGGACAGAGACCCCAAACCCCACCTCAGCCGTTGGCACTTCCTTAATTGGCCGGCTGTCGGAGATTTTGAGACACTTCCCCAACCGCTCGGTAGGGGAGAGTCCCCTTTTTGTCTCTCCAAACATTTTCCACCACTCTTCCGCCCCAAATTTCCGGAAGTACTGAGCTTGTAGGGCGGTCATAATCGCCCCTTTTAAACTGCTCCCGGGGATGTAAGGCCACCAAGTGTATTTCCCCTTTTTTTTGGCTTGCTTCCGAATGTGCCGTTTAATCTCAAATTTAGCCTTTAATTGGTTCTCCTGGAACCTCCTCTCAAATCGGATGTGTTCAGAGATAATTCCATCGGTTACCTCTACCGAGTAGAGGGCCTCCTCTTTAATCCTCGGTAACTGCCGTTGCAACTCAAAATGGATTCTCCACGGGGCGGAGGGACCGGAAGTGCTAAAGATATAGGGAAAAATTAACCCTTTTTGGAGGAGGGGATAGAGATCTCCAAAGAAGTAGAGTCTCTTCTCCTGCCGGTCAATTGCAAAGTTGTAAGGTTCATACTCCTCCCCACTTCCAATAATAATTGGAGAGAGGGTCTCAATTTTTATTTTAAAATGGTATTGCTCACTCCCCTTTAAACTCATTCCAACTCCTTTTTGGAGGCCAATTTCTCAACACTCAACTGAGATTGGGCCCCCCTCTTCAACCAATCTTCCAATTTTTCTCGCTCAACCTGAATCTGGAACTGAACCAGTGGGGCAAACCCTTGTAAAAGGGACCTTTTCTCCCCATTTTTTCCGCACTCATCCCTTTTTAAAGAGTTGCAAAGACCACTTCCAAAATAGTCCCGTTTTTTCAATTTCAACTCTCCCCTCTCCAACTGAGCCAGTAATTCACCAATTCCGACAGAAGGTTCTTTAAATGTGTAAACCCCCCCGGTTTGGGCCAGTAGGGTTGGAGATTTAAATGGGGTTCCAGTATTGTGATACTTTCCAAATTTCGTTACCGGTCTGTAGAAAGTGAGGGGCTGGAAGAGCTCCCGGCACCACTCCCCTTTTCGGCCCTTCTCCCTTTTTCCGGGGGTTTGTTGGGAGGGGATAA
>JBDONQ010000077.1:0-3942 GCA_039831255.1 Campylobacterales bacterium | reverse complement strand
GTTCCACTGGAGAGGGTGGAGACTGTTTCGGAGGGGGGTGCCACCCTATACCCTCCCTCCTATCCCCCTAAATTTCCGCCCCGGGAGCAGAGCCGGGGGAGAGCCCCGCCCGGAGCCAGCCCTAACTATTTTTTATAAATTAAGCAGCAGCTTTAGCTACTGCAGGGCTGTAAGAAGTATTATTTGCTACAGTTATTTTTGTAGGCAGTTTTACCACTTACCCAGGTGGACGTGCACCTAACCCCTCTTCCAAGCCCGTCGAATCCAAGTCAGCCCCATTCCCACTTTCGGAAACAGAATTTACTAACTCTTTTTAAAGCTACTGACCTGTTTTCCCTTTTTTGAAGAATCCCCAACAAGTTAGCGAAAAGAATTTTATCCTAAATTTCCTGCTTTTTCAATAAAAATTGTAAAGAGATAGTTAATAGCCCACTATTACCCATTCTCTTAAATCCCCCCTTCCCTCAGCTCCCCCCTTTATCAATCCCCTCCTCCCCTCTTTTCTGTAACCACCCTTTCCGCCATTCCAGAAACTCCTCCACAACCCGAGAGGGGGACAGAAATTCCAGACACTCACTCCGCTTTGACCCGTGGCACCCATCTTTTCCACAGGGGATACACTCCCAATCTAGCTGATAAACCAGATGGGGCCCCATCCGCTGAATCCCATTTTGGGCCCGATACCCCGACTCCATTTCCCGATTGGCCCAAGGCCCCCAATGGAACGCCCCAGAGGGCCCAAAAAAGGCGAAAGTGGGGGTATCATTGGCGGCGGAGATGTGCATTACCGCAGTATCCACCCCTAAAAAGAGATGGGCCCGTTTATTTAAAGCCGCTACTTCTTGAAGGGTTAATTCCCCGGCTAGATTTAAAAAATCCAACTGGGTTGGAAGAAGTCTCTCCAGCTCTTTCAGATACTCCATCTCCCCTTTAACCGGCGCTCCGGTGGCCACGAAGGGGATTCTCAACCGGTCCCAAATCTCCTCTATCACTGCTTGGGCTACTTTTAATGGGAGGGTTTTAAACATCCATCGGGAAACCAGGTGGAGGTGGATAAATTGGGAGGGGAGCCCCAACTGCTCCACCTGTTCCTCAGCCTCCTCTTCCCAATAGATGTAAACCTGTTTCTCCCGAATCTCCTCCCCCAACACCCGGAGGGGGTCCAAATTTGCTTCCAATGTATGCCGTTTCTGTTGGGGGGGGAGGGGGTGGGTGTAGACCCCTTTTAAAATCCCCTTTTTTGGGGGGTATCCAATTTTAATAGGGGCCTTTGAAAGGGTAGCAATTAATGCTCCCCGGTCCCCTTCCGTTAAATTTATCACAATATCATACCCTCCTTTTGAGAGCTCCAAGAAAAATCTCCCCTCTTCCAAAAGCCGTTTTGGAAATGGAAGTTTTTTAATCCGCCTCCGGTCGTAGCAAAAAAGGCGAGAGATGTCGGGGTTTAATTGGAGTAGCTCTTCAGTCCCCCGATTTACCGCCACATCTATCTCCCAATCGGGGTGGAGGAGCTTTAAATTTCTCAATAGTGGAGTGATTAAAATTACATCTCCAATGTGCCGAAATTTCATTACCAACACTCTCATTGGAACTCCTTCCAGAAGAGGGAAGGGTAAAATTCTCATCTTTTTATAAATTATAGTAAAAAAAGGATAGAAGGGGGTTTTACAAAAATTCCCCGGAGTCATCCCCAGTAAAGCTCTATAATTAAAGTCCTCCCGTAGATTGGGGGAAAGGGGGGTCAGATTTTCTATTTTTTGAGGGAAGAGTAGAGGGTTCCCAAAATTGGGTTGGAAAAGAGGAAAAGCTGTTTCCGGAGCCACCGAATCGAATTTTTAACGGCAATCCGTTTAATCCGGTCCAAATTCCGGTCTGGTAAATTTACCCCCCGCTGGGTGGTCCAGAAGGAGGAGTAGTACTTTTTTCCAACTTTTAACACCCCTTCCCAGTATTGACCCCGGGGCCAGCAGAGGGCTAAGGTTGGGAACCCCCTATCCTCTAAAATCTCCCGGGAGAGGAGAAACTCCTCCTCCCAACTATACTCCCGGCCAAAGTAGAAATCCCGATGGGAGTGGGTATGGGACCCAAATTGGATTAAATCCCCCATCTCCTCCACCTCCCCCCAATTTAAAATCACCTCCCCGGGGGCTTCCGGTACCCTCTTTTTCGCCCGATTGTGGGGAAGGGGGTTGAAAGGGGCTGGTTTACGACTACTCTCCTCCACCCATTCGGTTACTAAAAAAATATTCCCCTTTATTCCCAACTCTTTTAAAATTGGGTAACCATAGTAATAGTTATCCCGCCATCCATCGTCAAAAGTGATTACAACCCCCTTCTCCACCTTCAACTTTCCCTCTTTGAACTGCTCCAACTCGGAAAGCCAGAGGGGAGTGTACCCCAACTCCAAAATTAACTCCATCTGTCTCCGGAACAGCTCAACAGGGGTTGTAATAAACCCCCCTTCCGGCAAAATATGGTGATACATTAAAACCGGCACCGATTTAGTAGAGAGGAAGAGGGGAAAAATTTTCCATCCTTTCCCAATTATTCTATTGTAAACCAACCCCCCGCCCTTCACTCCTGCCTCAGTTATCAACTGAGGGCTCTTTACTTCAAGAGTTTCTTATTAACCCTCTCGAAAACCTCGGATATTCCATCCCTCTTTTCGACTTAGCTATCGCCTTTAAAAGCTCAACTATTGTACCACAGACGTTACCGCAGAACCAGAGTCATCTCCCCTTAATTATTTTTAGAAGGAGATTTTTCTGGAGAGTGGATTAATAGCGGGGAGACCCCCACTGGGTAGTATTCAAATCCATACTCCCGAACTTGACGCCAATCATACTGATTCCGGCCATCAAAAATTACCCTCTCCCGCATCCGCTGGGCCATCTCATACCAATCGGGGCTCCGGAACTCTTTCCATTCGGTTACCAATACCATCCCATCCACCCCATTTAACGCGTCATATTTATTGGAAGTGAACTGGAGCCGGGGAACCCCTTTTAACCAATATTTTTTCGCATTTTCAATCGCCTTTGGGTCGTAGGCCTGCACGTTAGCCCCCCGTTTTACCAACTCCCGGATAATTGTAATAGAGGGGGCCTCCCGCATATCGTCGGTTTCCGGTTTAAAACTGAGCCCCCAAATTCCAAACTTTTTCCCAGTTAAATCCTCTCCAAACCGGTCCAAAATTTTTTGGAGAAAGTAGTATCTCTGCTCCCGATTAACTTGCTGAACCGCCTCTACAATCCGGGGCTTTACCCCCGCTTTTTCAGCTATTTTAATTAGGGCTTGAACATCCTTTGGAAAGCAACTCCCCCCATACCCGACCCCCGGATAGATAAAGTGGTACCCAATCCGGTGGTCACTCCCAATTCCAATCCGGACTTTGTTGATATCGGCCCCCACCTTCTCGGCAATTTTTGCTATTTCATTGATAAAGCTAATTTTTGTCGCCAACATCCCATTTGCGGCATACTTGGTCAACTCGGCACTCCGGATATCCATTCCAATAAACCGCTCGTGATTCATTGTAAAAGGGCGGTAGAGGCGCCGGAGTAACTCCATCGATTCTGGATTGTCGGCCCCAACAATTACCCGGTCCGGTTTCATAAAATCGTTAATCGCATCCCCCTCTTTTAAAAACTCCGGGTTACTAACCACATCAAATTGGAGAAGTTGGTGGAACTGCTGTTCATCCAACTCCCCCCTCTCGATACGCCCTTTCAGTTCCTTTTTAATCCACCCCCGGACCAAATCGGCAGTTCCAACTGGAACTGTCGATTTGTTCACAACTACCAACGGTCTCTCCATCACTTTCCCAATTCCCCGGGCCACCTGCTCCACATACTGGAGATCCGCTTCCCCATCATCCCGTTGGGGGGTTCCCACTGCAATAAAGACCACCTCAGCCTCTTTTAACCCCTCTTTTAAAGAGGT
>JBDONQ010000196.1:411-4009 GCA_039831255.1 Campylobacterales bacterium | reverse complement strand
AGCCCCCCTTTTTCCAAGAAATACCGAATAAATTCCCCCTTTTTCTCCCGGAACCCCCGGAGATTGGTCTCCACCCACCGGGGGTTCAATTTCCGGCCAAAATAGCCTGGGGAGAGGAGTTGGACTACTTCTATCCGGGGGGTTCTCCCCTTTTCCCATCTCCGGAGAACCTCCCAAAGGTGCTGGGCCCCGAAACTGAATCCAGCCACCCGGAATTGGGACTCCACCAGCACCCCCCGAAACAACTCCTCCTCCCCTTCTAAACAGAACCCGTTGTAGTAGCGGCGGAGCTTCATTAGAGCACCTCCTCCCGGAGCTGTTTAATATCCTCCAGATGGAGGACCTCCCGGCTCTGGATTAACTGATAAGCCCGCTCTATCAGCTCCTGATTGGTCCGATAGATATCCCGAACCTGTTGGTACGCCTCCTCCAAAATCTCCCCAATCTCCCCCTCTGCTGCGACCAATCGGTTCCCCATTCCGTAATCTTGGACCATTTTTATTGCCAACTCCCTAGCTTTCCGAAGGTCCAAATGGGCGTTGGAAAATTTCTCTTTAAACTTCTCTTCCACCCCGACCCGGCCCGACAGATAGACCGCAATTTTATTCATTAACTCACTCCTGGAGACAATCTCTTTATCTTCCTCTTTAAAATCATCCTTCACCAGTGTAATCCGCTCAAAATCGACCCCCAACCATTCTGCCACCACCGCTTTTGTAGCTTGATAGTAACTCAAAATCTCCTTCTCCTGGGGGGAGTAGGTTTGGAGTTTCTTTTTCCCAACTAGCACTTTATCTTTCACTGCAAAAAAATCGGATTCGTCGATGTAGTGTTTCCCCCTCTTTAAAGCATGAATACTGGCTTCATTTACTAGACTGGCCAACGCTGCCCCACTAAACCCAACTGTCATCTGGGCAATTGTCTCCAGATTCCCTTTAAACGGCTTATTCTTCATATGAACCTTTAAAATCTCCAATCTATCCTTTAACCCCGGCAATCCGACGTAAATCCGCCGGTCAAACCGTCCGGGCCGGAGGAGGGCATCGTCCAATAGTTCAATTTTATTGGTCGCCCCAATTACAATTACCCCGCTACTATCCTCAAACCCATCCATCTCGGTCAATAGCTGATTTAAGGTCGCCTCCCGCTCATCGTTCCGCATATTTCCCCGAGCTTTTCCAATTGCATCTATCTCATCGATGAAAACTATCGATGGGGCCATCATTTTAGCTTTATTGAACAGGTCCCGAACCCGTTTTGCCCCTACCCCCACATACATTTGAACAAAACTACTTCCACTCTGATAGAAAAAGGGAACCCCCGCTTCTCCAGCCACCGCCTTTGCAATTAAAGTTTTTCCAACCCCGGGGGGACCCACCAGCAGGACCCCTTTTGGAAGGCGAATCCCAAAATCCCGGTATTTTTTCGGGTTTTTTAAAAAGTCAACAATCTCCATTAACTCCTCTTTCACCTCACTAATCCCAGCTACATCGTTAAAGGTGACATTAGAAGTGGTGGGTCGAATTACAAAATCCTTCTCAATCCCTAAATCCACCTGCATTTGGGGTGGGGGCTGTTGGGGGGTCCGGTTCCGGGCAAAGAGGATCACAACTAAGATTATTGTAAAGATAATCCCAAAGGCCATTACTTGGGTAATCAACTCCCGACCATTTACCCCTTCGGTAATTACCATCACCATTGTCAACAGGAGGAAGATAATTACTAAAAATAGAAAATTGAGAGAGTTTGGTTCCCGATTTTGCCGGGATTTACCACTCCTCTGCATAATTTCCATCCTTTTTTATTTGATACTTTCGAACTTCAACCCATTGGCCTGGCCCCAACTCCCGGCGTTGGGCTGGAATAGAGATCCGATTGTAAAACTGGTCGTAGCCGGTCCACCCCCCTCCTTTCCACTGCTCCAAATGGACTATCAACGGGACCGGCCACCGGTGGCGGAATTGAAGATTTTTTTGGGAGACAATCTCCCGGAGGAGCTCTCCCCTCTCCCGGGCTACCGAAGGGGGCACCCTCCCCGGTAACTCTGCCGAAGGGGTTCCCCGGCGGGGGGAGTAGGTAAAGAGATGGAGATGGGTAATTGGATACTCTTTAAAATTGGAGAGGGCCTCCTCCCAAATCTCCCGGGTCTCCCCAGGGTGACCAACAATAAAATCGGTCCCCAGAGCGATTCCCCTCTCCGCCAACCGGTGGAAAAGGGAAAGGGTTTGGAAAACCCGGTTCCGGCGGTTCATTAACCGGAGCATCCGGTCACTGGTGTGTTGGAGGGGGATGTGAAGATGCTTCTCCAAAATCTCCGACTCCAGTAACTCCTCCAGTCGCCGATCCAACTGGGAGGGTTCCAAACTCCCCAATCGGAGTCGCTTTAACCGGGGAATTTGGATTAATCTCTCCACCAACCGGGAGAGGGGAATCCCCCACTCCCCTCCCCAACTTCCCAAATTTATTCCGGTTAATACCACCTCTTTTACCCCCCTCTCCACCAATAACTCCACCTGCCGAACCACCTGCTCCATTGGAACTGACCGGGCTGGCCCCCGGACCGCTGGAATTATGCAGTAGCCGCACTGGAAATTGCACCCCTCTTGAATTTTGATAAAGGCTTTAGTTGTAGAGATACTGGTTAAAAAGCGTCGGTTTACAAATTGGAATCCCCCCAAATGGATCCCCTCCCGGTCTACCCAATTGGGCAACTCCTCTTTAAACTGGTGGCCCAATATTAGGTCGGCCAATTGGGAGGAGTATAGCTCCTCCCCGAGGGGGTAGGCCCCACACCCGGTTACTACAATTTTTAAATTGGGGTAGCTCCGCCGGAGGTGCCGGAGATACCGGCGAAGGTCCCGGTCAGCCCGGTTTGTAACTGTGCAGGAGTTTACAACTGCCACTTCCCCCTCCCCCGGTTCCGGGACCACATCCCACCCCCTCTCCAAAACCGCCTCCTCCATCAATTGGGTATCGTAGAGATTACTCCGGCATCCGAAAGTTTTGAAAAAAAGTCTCACTTCCACCTCTTTTTTTTTCCAAAATTCTACCAGTTTGCAGTTTAGGAAGGGTTATCCGCCCCGGAGGGGTCCACCCCCTCTCCCGCTAGAGACGTCGGCACACCTTCCAGTTCTCCCGAATAAACTCCCCCCAATTGTACCGGTCCCGGGAAATGAGTCGATAGCTCTCAGCCATCCGCCAGAGGAGGAGCCTTCGTTGGTAAATTGTGGAGCGGTTGTCCTTTAAATCCAGATATTTAGCAAATCCCGCCGAAACCATCGCCTTTTAAGGCGGTGATGAAAGGGGGATAAAAAAATTCTCGGAAATTTAATTTCCGTTTGAATTTTTTTATAAATTTTATTTAAATTATTTTAATAGCGATGACCAAGTTAAGCCGATAAAAAGTAGGGCTGGAGCAGTCCGAACTTATGCCTGTGGAGGTAGCTCTGGCGGGGTCTGTTTATACAGACCAGTCATCTACCGGTGAAGCAGGAAGCTCCGCCTTTTAAGGCGGGGTAGCTCACAAACTCCATCCCTCCGGTTCAACCCTTTCAACTCTGCACTTTCCCAACATTTCGGTAACAACTGCCACACCGGT